>CALXPS010000001.1 GCA_944390405.1 uncultured Clostridia bacterium
TCTGCTGAATTAAGATTAGCTATAAAAAAAGATGGACCAGTAATAACAGAAAATGGAAATCTAATTTTAGATGCAAAGTTTGATAATATAGATGAAACATTTGAAACCAAATTGAAAAATATTGTAGGAGTAATAGAAACTGGATTATTTATTGGATATAATGTAGAGATAATAAGTTAAGTAAAAAATTACTATACAACGTTAAAAGTATACAATCTGCAAAATGCAGGAGTTATATAGCAATTTAATTAGAATAGTGATTCTAGCTTTAATGTAGAAAGGAGTGATTTTAGATGAGTGAAGAATTTAAACAAACATTGATAGATATTAATAATATATCATATCACCTAAGTATTGAGGAAGCTAAAAGAATAGAAAAAATAGCTGAAAAATTGTTAGATGTAAAGCTTTTAGAAACATTACCACATTTACAAATAACTGAACTTGAAGAAATGGATGTAACAGAAAAGTTGATGTTATTAAAAGAATATTCTTTGCCAGAAAATCAAAGAAGTAAAGAAAAAGAAGAAGCAATTCCTCTTGAAGACATACTAAAAGAGGAGGGATTATTATAGTGCAATATATAATTAATATTAAGAAAAAAGCAAAAAAAGTTTATAGACAAACAACCAGATTTTCAAAGGAAACGAATATACGAAGCTATTAGTAATTTACCTAATGGTGATATAAAAGGATTAAAAAACTATCCCAATATTTATAGGATGCGAGTACGGTGATTATAGAATAATTTTTGAATGGTACGAAAACCAAATAGTAATTGAAGTAATAGCTGTTAATAACAGAGGAGATATTTATAAAAAAATTTCTAGTTATTTTTAAATCAAATTTTCAAAATCTGCTGGTATCTTGGCAGTGAATTCCAATTTTTGTTTAGTAATAGGATGTATAAATGCAATTTTATAGGCATGTAAAGCTTGACGGTTGATTAGAGGAGAAGGAAAACCATATAATGTATCACCTAATAATGGATGACCGATATGTGCCATATGTACACGTATTTGATGAGTTCTGCCAGTTTCTAAAATGCATTTTACAACTGAATAATTATTATAGTTTTTCATAACTTCATAATGAGTAATAGAAGGAGTTCCAACTTCTGAAATACATCTTTCTATTATACTATTTTCTTTTCGGGTAATTGGGGCATTAATGGTTCCAGAAAGATTTTCAAAAGTTCCATTACAAATTGCCATATATTCTTTTATAAATTCTTTAGTTTTCATTTGTCTTACTAAACATTCTTGTATATATTCATTTTTAGCAAATATAACTAAACCAGAAGTATCTTTATCAAGCCTATTTACAGCTCGAATCTTTTTCTTTAACCCTATTGTATCAAAATAATATTTAATAGCATTTGACAAACTGTCTTCGAAATGTTCCATAGAAGGATGAACTGGAACACCAGAAGGCTTATTAACTACAAGAAAAGCATCATCTTCATAAACTATATCTAATGGCATATAAGTTGGAACAATATTAGAATTATCTTCTATAAAATCAATATAAATAGAAACGATATCTCCTAAATTTAAAGACGTATTAACATAAGTCCTTGTATTATTTACAAAGATTTTTTGATTATGCTTTAATTTAATTAATAATCTATCTGAAATTTGAAAGTGATTTTTTAATAAATCTTTTAAAGTAATATAATTATCATTTTCCTTAATTTTATATTCTAATACCATGATAATAGAATACCACAAATTGGAAAATAAAACAATACCTATTATATGTAGGGACGAGCATTGCGTTATCATTCAGACTTAAAGACATATAATCCGAAAAAAGTCATTAGAAAAATGTGTAAAAATATCACAAAAGTCGTTAGAAAAATGTGCATGTAATCACAAAACTCGTTTGACTTTTGTGTAAAAATATAATATAATATATTCAGAGGTGAAGACTATGTATAGGAATAAGATAGAAGAGTTAATAAAATGGAAAAATTCAAAAAGTAGAAAACCTCTTATAATTAGAGGAGCAAGACAAGTTGGGAAAACATGGCTAATGCAAGAATTTGGAAAAAATTATTATGAAAAATGTGCATATATAAATTTTGATAGTAATAACAGGATGGAAGAATTATTTTCTACAGATTTTGATATTGAGAGAATTGTGCAAGGATTGAAGATAGAAAGTGGAGTTAATATTGAACCAGAAAATACACTTATAATTTTTGATGAAATTCAGGAAATTCCTAAAGCATTAACATCATTAAAATATTTTTGTGAAAATGCAAATAAATATCATATTGTTGCTGCTGGTTCCTTACTTGGAGTAGCCATGCATGAAGGAACATCTTTCCCAGTAGGGAAAGTAGACTTTATGGACTTATATCCATTAAGCTATGAAGAGTTTTTAGAAGCACTAGGAGAAAAAGAATTAGTTAATTTGCTTAAAACACAAAATATGGAACTAATAAATATTTTCTCTGATAAATTTAAGAATTATTTAAAACAATATTTATTTATAGGTGGAATGCCAGAAGTTGTAGCAGATTATGTGCAAAATAAAGACTTTAATGCAGTAAGAGATAAACAAACAAGATTATTAGAAGCATACGAACAAGATTTTTCAAAACATGCTCCAAATAATATTGTTCCGAGAATTAGACAATTATGGAATAACATACCTACTCAATTAGCAAAAGAAAATAAAAAATTTATATATGGACTTGTAAAACAAGGAGCACGTGCAAGAGAGTATGAAGTAGCATTATCTTGGTTGATTGATTGTGGCTTAGTTTATCAGATTAATAGAGTAAAAGATTGTAAAATACCATTAGTAGCATATCAAGACTTCAATGCATTCAAATTATATCTGCTAGATGTAGGATTACTATGTGCAATGGCACAAATAGACGCTCAAACAATAATTGATGGAAATAGTATTTTTGTAGAATTTAAAGGAGCTTTAACAGAGCAATTTGTGTTAACAGAATTAAAGGCAAATACTAATGTGCCTATTTTCTATTGGTCATCTGAAACTGGAATAGCCGAAGTAGATTATATAGTACAGATTGGTAAAAACAATGTGCCTATAGAAGTAAAGTCAAATGAAAATTTGCAATCAAAAAGTTTAAAAAATTTTGTTCAAAAATATAACACAAAAATAAATATAAGAACATCAATGTCTAACTATAGAAAAGAAGATTGGTTAATAAATATACCATTATATTTAATTGGAAACATATCTAACTTAAATCTTTCATAAACTGATAAAATATGACTTGGAATTATTCCCAAGTCATATTTTAAAAATTTATTAAAATTCACAATTTTTTGGTGTTCTTGCAAAAGGTATAACATCACGAATATTTTGCATACCTGTTAGGTACATCATCATTCTTTCAAATCCTAGACCAAATCCAGCATGTCTTGCACTACCATATTTTCTTAGATCTAAGTACCACCAATAATCTTCTTCTTTCATGCCATTTTCTTTAATTTTATTTTGTAATACTTCTAAATTGTCTTCTCTTTGGCTACCTCCAATTATTTCTCCAATTCCAGGAGCTAAAAGGTCAACTGCTGCAACTGTTTTTCCGTCTGGGTTAAGCTTCATATAAAAAGCTTTAATTTCAGCAGGATAATCGGTAACAAATACAGGCTTTTTAAATATTACCTCACATAAATATCTTTCATGTTCTGTTTGTAAATCTGAACCCCAATGAACAGGAAATTCGAAGTTGTCATTGTTTTTCTTTAATTCTTCGATGGCTTCAGTATATGTTATTCTAGCAAAATCTGAATTTACAACATTGTGTAATTTATCAAGTAAGCCCTTATCAATAAAGTTATTGAAGAATTCCATTTCTTCTGGGCAATGTTCTAACACATAATTAATTATATATTTAATCATATCTTCAGCTAAATTCATATCATCATTTAAATCTGCGAAACAAATTTCAGGTTCAATCATCCAAAATTCAGAAGCATGTTTTACAGTATTTGAATTTTCAGATCTAAAAGTAGGGCCAAATGTATATACATTTTTAAAAGCAAATGCATATGTTTCAACATTTAATTGACCACTTACGGTAAGATGAGCAGGTTTTCCGAAGAAATCCTTAGAATAATCAACACTTCCATCTTCTAATCTAGGTAAATTATTGATATCTAAAGTAGAAACATTAAACATTTCTCCAGCACCTTCACAATCACTAGATGTAATTATTGGAGTATGAACATATACAAAATCTCTTTCTTGGAAGAATTTATGAATTGCATATGATAACACTGAACGAACTCTAAAAACAGCATTAAAAGTATTAGTTCTAGGTCGTAAATGTGCTATGGTTCTTAAATATTCAAAAGAATGTCTTTTCTTTTGAAGAGGATAGCTCAAATCCGCTAAAAATTCAACTTCTATTTTTTTAGCTTTAATTTCAAAAGGTTGTTTAGCTCCTTCTGTTTTAACAAATAATCCTGTAACTTTAATTGAAGAGCTAATAGGCAATTTACAAATACTAGAAAAATTTTCTAAAGTATTGTCAAAAACAACTTGTACATTTTTAAAGAAACTACCATCATTTAACTCTAAAAATCCAAAAGTCTTAGAATCACGAACAGTTTTAACCCAACCTTCAACACAAATCTCTTTGTCAAATAAATCCTTACTATCAGTAAATAAAGTTTTAATATCAATAATTTCCATACATCTCACGTCCTTTAAAAAAATATTAACTATAATATCATAGATTTATAAAAAAAACAATACGTTTGTACTTGATTTTTATGGAAAAATATAGTAAAATAAACTAGTTAGTATAATTTTTAAAAGAAAGAGGTAAGATAATATGGCAGAAGTATATATGGCAGGAGATGTAAGAAATGGAACAACATTTGAAATGGATGGTTCAGTATACAAAGTAGTTGAATTCCAACACGTAAAACCAGGTAAAGGAGCAGCATTTGTTAGAACAAAGTTAAAAAATGTAATAAATGGTTCAGTTTTAGAAAAAACATTTAACCCATCAGAAAAATTACAAGGAGCAGATATTGAAAAAAGAGAAATGCAATATCTATATCATGATGGAGATTTATATTATTTCATGGATAATGAAACATATGATCAAATACCACTTAATAAATCTGAATTAGGAGATATGTTAAAATTTTTAAAAGAAAATATGATGGTAAAAACATTAGCATTTAAAGGAAAAATATTTGCAATTGAACCACCAATGTTTGTTGAATTAGAAGTTACTTATACAGAACCAGGATTTAGCGGAAACACAGCAGGTGCAGGAGCAACAAAACCAGCAGAACTAGAAACAGGTGCAACAATAAATGTTCCATTATTCGTAAATACAGGAGATGTAATAAGAATAGATACAAGAACTGGTGAATATATGGAAAGAATATAAGTAATTAAAAAAGCGGGAGGATAATAAAAAATGGCAAATTTCAATTCAGAATTTAAAAAAATTTTGAAAGAATTAGAAGATAATATATCAGATAAAAATGCTTTAGAAACAGCTAAAGTTGAAATGCTTAAGTTATATAATCTTTTCTTTGATGAAATTACAGACTTAGAACAAACAATAAATGATAGAATGGTAGAAATGGCACAAACTCAGCTAGACATAGAAGAAAAACTAAAATCAATGGACAAAAGTATAAAAAACATTGAAAAAGATATCTATATGGAAGACGAAATGGATAATGGGGATTACGATATAGAAATAAAATGTCCATATTGTAATGAAACCTTTACAGTTGAGATGGATGACCTAACGTCAGCTGAAATAACATGCCCAGAATGTAATAACACAATTGAACTAGATTGGGGAGCAGATTGCAATTGTGGCGAAGATGGATGTGACAGCTGTTCACTTGATGAACACCATTGTCATCATGAAGATGAAGACGATGATATGTAGTTATATATTTTTAAAAATAATTTAAAGGATTGACGGCTTTGCCGTCTATTTTTATGGAAAAATGAAGGTGTGGACCTGTTGTAGCACCATTTGTAGGATTTCCAGATGAATCTCTATAAGGATTATTTGGAACACCATAAACATTTTTAGGACCAACTGTAGCTATAATATCTCCACTATTTACAAATTGACCAACATATACTAAAAAATATGGCGAAACATGAGAATAGTTAGCAGAATAATAACCATCTGAAATACTTACTGTATAACCATTTGCACCATAAAATCCAGTATATGTAACCTTGCCAGAAAATGCTGCAACAACTACAGAACCAGCAGGTGCACCAATATCAATTCCACCATGGAAAGTGCCAGCACCACTAGTTGGAGCTTTTCTGTATCCAAAATGTGAAGTAATAGTATTATAATTAGGAGTAGGCCAAGAAAAATAGGATGAGGAAACAATATTGGTATTAAATATGGAATTGTCAGAAAAAGTAAAAGAATCTAAAGTATAGAGTGAAAAAATTAGTCCTATAAAACATAATATAATAAATGATAAAAAAATGAAAAGATATTTGTAAAAATTGTTGAACATAGAAAAAACCTCCAAGAATAAAAATAAATTGTATGATTAAAATATAATTAGAATATAAATTATATATAGATTATACAATACATAAACTCAAAAAACAATAGAATTAAAAAACATAATTATTTTTATTAATTTAATGTAAATTTAATAAATTATATGATATAATGCATAAGTATTTTTTTGATGATAGGAGAACAAAAATGCTAAAACTAACAGATGTTACAAAAACATATTTGTCTGGACCAAATGAAGTTCAGGCACTTAAAGGTATAAATGTAGAATTTAGAAAAAATGAGTTTGTGGCTATTTTAGGACATAGCGGATGTGGAAAAACAACATTACTTAATATAATAGGAGGATTAGATAGATATACAACTGGAGATTTAAAAATAAAAGGAAAATCAACCAAAGAATTCAAAGATAAAGATTGGGATTTATATAGAAATCACTCAATAGGTTTTGTATTTCAAAGTTATAATTTAATTACTCATCAAACTGTACTTGCCAATGTTGAGCTTGCACTTACTTTATCTGGAATATCAAAAGATGAAAGAAGGCAACGTGCAAAACAAGTTCTAAAAAAAGTAGGATTAGAAGACCAAATGAATAAAAAACCAAATCAATTATCTGGAGGACAAATGCAGAGAGTTGCAATAGCAAGAGCATTAATAAATGATCCAGAAATACTGCTTGCAGACGAACCAACAGGGGCTTTAGATTCAAATACAAGTGTTCAAATAATGGATTTATTGCAAGAAATTGCTGAAGACAGATTGGTTATAATGGTAACACATAATCCAGAACTTGCTGATAAATATGCTACTAGAATAATAAAATTATTAGATGGGAAAATTACAGATGATACAGACCCATATAAAGAAGATGATGAAACATATGAAGAAAAACATAAAGGCAAGAAAACACATATGAGTTTTCTTACAGCACTATCACTTAGTTTGAACAATTTAATGACCAAAAAAGGAAGAACACTTTTAACAGCATTTGCAGGAAGTATAGGAATAATTGGCATAGCATTAATATTATCATTATCACATGGTGTACAAAACTATATAAACAAAGTGCAAGAGGACACTTTATCTACTTATCCTCTAACAATACAAGAAAAAACTATAGATATGGCAAGTATGATGAATGAACTTATGGGAGAAGGTAATGATTCGGAAAATATTGATAAAGAAGAAAATAAAATTTATTCTAAAAATGTGATGACAAGTATGCTTAGTACATTCTCAAATCAAGTTCAAACTAATAATTTAGTAGATTTTAAAAAATATTTAGAAGAAGATACAAGAATAAAAGAGTATTCAAGTGCAATACAATATAGTTATAATTTAAATTTAAATATATATAGAAAGCTTGATGATAATCAATATTTACAAGTAAATCCAAATCAATTATTAAACAACATTGGAATGGGTGAAATAGTAGAAGCACAAAGCTCAAATCCTTTTATGAATATTACATCACAATATGATATATGGACAGAAATGTTAGATAACCAAGAATTATTAGAATCACAATATGATGTAATTGCTGGAAAATGGCCAGAACAATATAATGAAGTTGTTTTAATTGTAGGAAAAGATAATGAAATAAGTGAATATACACTATATTCATTAGGAATGAAAGAACAATCAGAACTGTTGGAAAAAATGCAGAAAATGCAAGAAGGTGAAAAAATAGAAGATACAGGTACAGATGTATATTCATATGACGATTTCTTAAATCTATCATTTAAATTATTATTAAATACAGATTATTATGAACAAAATAATGGAATATGGATAAACAAGATGAATGACGAAGCATACATGCAAGAAAAATTAGAAAATAGTGAAGAAATAAAAATAGTAGGAATAATAAGGCCAAAAGAAGAAGCTATAGCAACATCAATAAGTGGTTCAATAGGATATACGAGCATGTTAAAAGAACATGTAATAAATACAATAAATAATACAGAGATTGCAAAGGCACAAAAGGCAAATCCAGAAATAAATATATTCACAGGCACAGAATTTACAGAAAATCCCGAACCAACATTTAACTATAATAACTTAAGTGCAGAGCAAAAAGCATATATGCAAACACTAAGCGATGAAGAACTAGCAGAGTTTATGGCAACATACACACAAAACCATAATGCAACATATGAAAGTAATTTAGAAACTTTAGGAGTAATAGATTTAAATAGCCCATCTGCAATAAATATATATCCAAAAGATTTTGAATCAAAAGACCAAATAGCAAATTTAATAGAAGAATATAATAATGCTAGAAGAGAAGAAGGAGAAGAAGAAAATATTATAAGCCATACTGATATAGTTGGTGTAATGATGAATTCAGTAAGTACTATAATAGATGTAATTAGCTATATATTAATAGCATTTGTAGCAATATCATTAATAGTATCATCAATAATGATAGGAATAATAACATACATCTCAGTTCTAGAAAGAACAAAAGAAATTGGAATTTTACGTAGTATAGGAGCTTCTAAAAAAGATATAACAAGAGTATTTAATGCAGAAACATTTATAATTGGAATAACAGCAGGACTTATAGGAATAGGAGTTACAATATTATTAACAATACCAATAAATTTACTAATAAATAGTCTAGCCTCTATCTCAAATGCTGCTATTTTACCAATAAATGGAGCAATAATCTTAGTAATTATAA
This sequence comes from uncultured Clostridia bacterium, assembly GCA_944390405.1. Classification (GTDB taxonomy): domain Bacteria; phylum Bacillota; class Clostridia; order TANB77; family CAG-508; genus UMGS1781. The sequence goes on from CALXPS010000001.1 coordinate 9,207, forward strand.
GTGTAGTGCTAACAATGATAGCAGGACTAATACCAGCTAGATTTGCAGCAAAAAAAGACCCAGTAGAAGCTTTAAGAACAGAGTAATAAAAATACTTGAATTTTAATGACAAAAATGATATACTACAAAAAAAATAGGGATGGTAAGTTGCTTTGGATAATAGAAAATTTTATAACATAAGAGATATTATGGAAAATGCAATAAGAAAATATCCAGATAATATTGCATTTAAAATAAAAGAAAAAAAAGATGGCAAAACTAAATATATAAATATAACATACAAAAAAATGCAAAAAGATATTTTTGCATTAGGAACAGCGATAAATTGTATGACTAAAAAAGAAAAAAGAGTAGCTATAATAGGTAAAAACTGCTATCCTTGGATACTCACATATCTTTCTACTATATATGGAAATAATATAGTTATACCATTAGATAAAGGATTACCTGACGAAGAAATTAAAGATTTGATAAAAAGAAGTAAAGCAAACATCATAGTTTTTGAAGATAAATATATAGGTATAATGGAACAAATGCAAGAAGAAAAATGGGGAGATACAGAACATTTTATTTGCATGGAAGAGAATAATAAATTTAAAACCTTAAAACAACTAATGGAAATGGGTAAAAAAGAATTCAAAAAAGGTAATAAAAAAATAATGAGTACAAAAATAGATGATAAAAAAATGTCATCAATTATATTTACTTCTGGAACTACATCACTTGCTAAAGGTGTAATGCTTTCTCAATATAATATTGCATCAAATATAAATAGTCTACAAAAAGTTATATCAATATATGATACAGATGTAAATATGGCATTTCTACCATTCCACCACACATTTGGTTCAACAGGTATAATGCTATTCCTAAGTAAAGGAGCAACAAATGTATTCTGTGATGGATTAAGATATATTCAAAGTAACCTAATAGAATATAAAGTATCTATATTTGTATGTGTACCTCTTTTGTTAGAAGCAATGTATAAAAAAATCATGCAAGAAATAAAAAAACAAAACAAAGAAAAAATTGTTAAATTTGGAATAAAGCTTAGTAAGTTTTTATTAAAATTCAAAATAGATATAAGAAGAAAACTGTTTAAAGATATAATAAATCAGTTAGGTGGCAGTATAAGATATATTGTAAGTGGGGCATCTAGCATAGATAAAAAAGTAGCAGAAGGATTTAATAATTTCGGAATGACTACAGTACAAGGATATGGACTAACAGAAACATCACCTGTATTGACTGCGGAAACAGAACGTACTATAAGATATGGCTCAATAGGTCACCCAATTCCTGATGTTGAAATAAAAATAGAAAATAAAAATGAAGAAGGCATAGGCGAAATTGTAGCAAAAGGGCCAAATGTAATGCTTGGATATTATGAAAATGAAGAAGAAACAAATAAAGTATTAAAAGATGGATGGTTCTATACAGGAGATTTAGCATATGAAGATAAAGATGGATATATTTATATAGCAGGAAGAAAGAAAAATGTAATAGTATTAAAAAATGGTAAAAATGTATATCCAGAAGAACTAGAATTGCTTATAAATAATTTACCATATGTTTCAGAAAGCATGGTATTTGGAAAAGAAAAAGATGATGATTTTATTGTTTCAGCAAAAATAGTATATAACAAAGAATATGTTCAGGAAACATATAAAGATATTTCAGAAGAAGAATTGAAAGAAAAAATATGGAATGACATTAAAGAAATAAATAAAAGATTGACAACATATAAACATATTAAAAATTTAATTATAACAGATGAACCAATGGTAAAAACAAGTACGGCAAAAGTAAAAAGATATGAAGAAATTAAAAATACTTAAGTTAAACTTAAGTAAAAAAATATACTGAAGAGGGGATGTCCCCTCTTCAGCTGATGTGTTGAAGCCCAACTACTCGGAGTTCTTCCTGCAGTTCCTTGGGCAGGTTCTGAAAGTGTTTGCTGGCCATAACCACGAAACCGGAGCTGCTGAGGTTGTAAAGAATGGTGGAACATTCATAGCCCCCCACGCGAGCTTCAAAACAGTGGTAGACCCTTCCAAAATCGTCGACCTGAACCCCGTGATATACTACCTGGAAAGATGCTTCATACATAAAAGATTCCTCCTTAAATTATTTTGTTGCCATCCCAAAGAAGTAATGCCAAAAGAGGATGCCAACGTAAGCTATTCTCATTATAGCACAAGTTACATAAAAATGCAAATAATAGAACTATAAGAAATGTTTTCTTAGTTGTCATTCAGAGTTATGATATTATGAAAGGAAAGTGAAATTATATGTATGATGTGATTATTATAGGAGCAGGACCTGCTGGAATATCTGCAGGACTTTATACCAAAAGAGCAAATAAAAAAACGCTAATAATATATCAAGATTTTGCAAATGTTAGAAATGCAACTAAAATAGATAATTATTACGGCTTTGAAAATGGAATTACTGGAGAAGAACTTTACCAAAGAGGTATAAAACAAGCAATTAATTTAGGAATAGAAATGTTAAAAGAAGAAGTTCTAAAAATATCTTTTTCAAACAATGCTTTTTTAATTCACACAACTAATAATCAAATACAATCTAAAGCTGTTATAATCGCAGTTGGTAACCAAAAGAAACAACCTAACATAGAAGGTTTGAGCAATTTTGAGGGTAAAGGAGTAAGCTATTGTGCAATTTGCGATGGCTTCTTCTATCGTAATAAAAATGTTGCAGTTATAGGAAGTGGAACATATGCAATATCAGAAGTAAACGATTTACTAAATATAGTAAATAATATAACAATTCTAACAAATGGAGACAAAGCACCTGATTTTAGAGCAGATAATGTAAATGTAATATCAAAACCAATAAAATTAGTTAAAGGAAATAATAGGGTAGAAGAAATAGAATTTGATGACAATTCAAGCATAAAAACAGATGGAATATTTATAGCACAAGGAGTTGCAGGCGTTACAGATTTATCTAAAAAACTAGGATTAATAGTTGAAAAAAATTCAATAGTAACAAATGAAAATATGGAAACTAATATCCCGGGAATATATGCATGTGGTGATGCTACAGGCGGATTATTGCAGATATCAAAAGCTGTATATGAAGGTACAAAAGCAGGATTATCTGCGATAAAATATTTAAATAATAACAGAAGATAATTTAGAGAATTTTCAAGAAGTGTGCTAACTTTTCTATACCATGATGTTGTCAATCAAAAAAATGAGATAAAGTAATATTCTATACCTTATCTCATTTTTCACCTATTCCGCTTCTAGAAAGTATCTGCTAAATTATCTATAGGGTTACCATCTATATCATATACAATATTTGAATATTCTCTATCTTCCATGGTTATATTTTTATCAGTGTTATTTCCAGTATCATTAGATTTATTTTCTAAAATTGTTATTATAAATATTGAAAGAGTTAGTAATACTACTATTGCTATAATTAAAATTATACTTTTCTTTACCATATTGCCTCCTATAATATAATTATACTTTTCTTTACCATGTTTTCCTCCTATAATATATAAAAAAAGTGTAAGATTTTGGTATATAATGTTAATATGTAATAGGGGGGATTGAATGAAAAGGGAAGAAACGATAAACAAATATATAATTAGAAATAAACTAGATATAGAAAAAATGTTGCAAGACTTTAGAGGATATGTGTATAAAATTATTGAAAATAATGCAGGAGAAAGTCTTAGTTATGAAGACAAAGAAGAAATTATGTCAGATGTATTTTTAACAGTTTGGCATAATAAGGAAAAGATAGATAATAAAAGACCATTAAAATATTATATGGCAGGTATTGCTAAAAATTTAATTAGCAATAAACTAAGGCAACAGAAAAAATATAATAAACAAATTGAATTTAAAGATATAGAATTACAAGATTTAGAAGATATAGATATGGTATGTGAAAGGAATCAAATTTTAAAAGTGATATCTGAAGAATTAAATAATATGAAGCCTAGAGATTATGAAGTATTTGCAAAATATTACTATTATTCTAAAAGCATAAGAGAAATTGCAATTGAATTAGGAATGTCTGAAACAAATGTTAGTGTAAGGTTATATAGAATAAAGAAGAAATTAAAAAAAGAACTAGAGAAAAGAGGATTTACATATAAAAATTTATTAACTATAATATTAGTTTTATTTGCATTAACTGGAGTAGCACTTGCTAGCAACATTGTTATAAAAGTAATAAAAAAACAATTCTTTCCAGACACGTCAGCAGGTGTAGATACTGCAATAGATAATGGATACATACAAACGATTGAATCAGATTATGTTGTATCTAACGAGGCAGAAATAAAAGTAACTAAGGTTCTTATGGATGATTACAATTTAGATTTTGAGTTAGACATAAATTTAAAGAATACAGAAGAACAAACAAAAGCAAATAATATTGTGTTAGCAAATTTTTTGATTGTTGATGAAAATGAAAACATAATTGCTATGAATTGTGAAAATATAGAAAATTCATATGAAAGACTATGTGAACTAGGGGGGATAGAACCCAATTATAACGCTAAAAATTATTCAGATGGAAGCGAGTACTTTAGAGTAATAAGCAACATAGAAAATAATTACAAGTATGTATATACTACACATTCTAATGAATTTCCTAAGTCGAAAAAGTTAAAATTTATATTTAATAAATTAATCCTTTGGAATAAAAATATGGATGTTATAGGGCAAATAGAAGGAGAGTGGGTTATAGAAGTAGAGTTACCTAAAGAATTCTATGAGCGAGAGACAATAATATATCAGGTTAAAAGTTGTAATAGAGAAGATGTAAACTTAATAAGCTTAGAAGTTTCAAAGACAGCTGCAAAACTACATTTTATTACTAAATGGGGTGATCCTATATATGATGAAGATGATACATTAGAAGAAATTGGACAAAAAACAAAAAAATGGTTTGAAAGACCAGAAAGTCTTACAAAACTCATAGAGAATGATTATATAATGAATGAAGACGGAAAAAAATTTTACAGAGCTCAATCAGCATATGATGGAAATATGCTATGTAGTCAAAGTATAACTGGGACACTCAAATATTATCAAACTTATGATTTAACAAGTTTTGATGCAACAGACAATTTAACAATAGTACTACCACTTTATGGAGAAATGTTGGAAAATAGTAATGTGGAAGAAATAGTAATAGAATTAGAAAGAATTAAAGGATAAAAAATATTATTCCGTAAGTAATATGTCTATAAAGAGAATATAGAAACAGTAAAAATAAAATATATGTTAAAAAAATAATATTTTATGAAACCAAAATCTTAATAATGATTATCTATATATATGTATGAATAATTATGTTTTTTCGGGGAAAAAAGAATATATGTTAAATAGCTTAATTGTTGCTGATAATATTTATTATGTAAAAACATTAATTAATTATATCATGGGAGATAACGAAAAAATGAGATTAGTAAATATTTCGACAAATGGACAAGAAACATTATAAAATATTATAGGTGAAAATATTGATTTGATGATATTAGATTTGAAAATGCCCATTATGTCAGTAAACGAAGTTATTGCGAATATTAAAGAGCTAAATTTATCATATAAACTGATTATGATAAAATCAAAGAACAAGGAGGAGATATTAGATGGAAGAAACCATAAAGAAAGCTAAATCAGGTGATTATGAATCAATTGAAAAGATTATAAGAGAGATACATCAGAACTTATATAAATTAGCCTTGTTTAGATTAAAAAATGAGATGGATGCTCAAGATGCAGTGCAAAACACTAATATACTAATTTATAAAAACATACAAAATTTAAAAGAAGAAAAATATTTTAAGGTATGGGCAACAAAAATTTTAATTAATGAATGTAATAAAATATATAATAAAAGAGAAAAAAAAATTGATGAAATAAAAGATAATGTAGAAGTTAGCAGTGATGATTATATAAAATCTATAGATAGCAAACTAGATACTATAAATATTTTAAACACATTAAATGAAAAAGATAGAGATATAATATATTTATACATAAATAATTATAAAATCAAAGAAATTGCAAAAATTGTAGAGATGAAAGAAAATACCGTAAAAACTAGAATTAAAAGAAGTAAGAAATTTCTAAAAGATAATTATAAATATGATAGGCAAAAGGATGAAATAATTGCAACACATAAGATAACAAAAATATTAATAACAAGTTTACTTGTTGTACTATTAGCATCAGGATTAGTTTATGCAACAGTAATGATTATAAACAACATACAAAAAGAGAAAGCAGAACCAATCAAATTTGGAAGATTAAAAATCAATATGACAGATGATGATGAGATTATAAAAGAAAATATGCAATTCTATGATGAAAAAATATATACTTTGCGAATAAAAGATTTTACAACATTTAAAGAAAAGGAAAAAAACTTATCAATTCAATTTGAAGAAAATGAGATAGTAAATGAAGAGACATTTGAAAAATATGCATATGAAGCTTTTTTAGTTACATTTTTTGACATTAGTACATTAAATTTATGGAATGTAGAGCCATATGAAGAAAAGACAAAAATTACTTTTAATTATGACGAGACAAACATTAATAAAAAAGAACAACAGTCATTTTGTATTCTTATTCCAAAAAAATATAGTGAAAATACAATAGAAATAGAATATAAACCAAGAGAAGTAGAGAAGATGCCAGAAGGTGCAATAACTTTTAAATATAGAAACTTTTATATAGAAAATGTTAATGAATTTGAAAACATAGATTTAGAATATGACGATAATCAAAAATTATATTATACAAAATATTTAAATAAGGATGAATATGAAGAAATTAAGGAAAAATTAGGACTAATTACAGAAAAAGAAGTATTAGATAAAGATTTAGAAGGAAAGAATGTTATTCTTATCTTTAAAAAAACAACCAATAGAATAAAATTTCATAAATTCAGGATAGAAGAAAAACCATATATCTACTTACAGGAAACAGAAGAATTATATGGGAATGGTATTACCGGAATGATGGTAATACTTAAGAATGAAAATTATCGAGGATATAATGTAATAATATAGTAAAATTCATATAAGATTATAGGAGGTATTCATGAACAAAAAATATAAAATAGTTTTTAGTGTTATTAAAATTGTTCTTAGTATTATTATAATCATAACAGCTATTTTTCTAGTAATGACATATAAAACATTATTCGCAAATAAAACAGAAGAAGCAAAAGTTGAAACAGAAATTGAAAAAATAGAATTAAAAAGAATATCAACATATAATAAACCTATTGTACCTGAAGGATTTAAAAAAGTAGAAACAGAAACAGCAAGTTGGGAAGAAGTTGAAGGAATTCCAATAGGTTGGAATAGTGGATTAGTTATTGAAGATGAAATTGGTAATCAGTTTGTATGGGTGCCAGTAAGACACAAATATATGCAAGATGCGGAAAATGATACAATTATTTATGAAAATAGGGAACAAGCACGAATATTTCAACACGGAGGTTTTTACATAGGAAGATATGAAGCAGGAATTCCAGAAGAATATACGGAAAAAATAAGTGAAAATGAAATTCGTACAACAACAAACAACAAAGTAGGAATTCCAACAAGCAAAAAAAATCAATTACCTTGGAATTATATTCATTGGAGTAGAGCTAATGAAAGTGCAGAGAATATGTATAAAGATAATGAATATGTTGCAAGTGATTTGATAACAATGCAACAATGGGAATATACATCAAATTGGTTGGCTGAATGTGGATATGATGTGAAAAATTGTGCAGAATGGGGAAATTATTCAAATGTAAATTTTAGTTTTACAGGATATTATTCAATAGATGGTAAGACATATAAATATGCAGAAAATGGAATGAAGCAAACATATAATATGATATTATCAACAGGTGCAACAGAAAGAAATAAGGCAAACAATATATATGATTTAGCTGGAAATCTTGTAGAATTCATTGATGTAAATGAAAGTTCTAATAATTGCGAAGTTAGAGGCGGATACTATGATAATATTAGTACTTATGGAGTTGCAGATGAAAGTAGAGGTCTTAGCATATCAGAAGGCAACGTAAGACAAGGATTTAGAGTAGTATTATATATGAAATAAAACATATGTGTTTATAAAAAAGTGATATGTAAAAAAATTTATTGAAAGGATACTCATATATGAAAAAAATATTAAATAAACTAAAAAAACATATTTTATTAGATACTATAATTTACATATTATTCATTATAATTATATACTTTATATTAAAATTATTTAACATGCAATATAGAAATTGGATTTACTATGTTTCCTTTGCATTGATAATAATTGGAACAATAGTAGGAATAATTCAGTTATATAGAAGAAAAGGAAAAAAATTTAAAAAAACTATAATTACATTAACTTTTATAATTACTTTAATTTTTTTAATATTTTGGCAACATATATTATTTCTTCTTGCTTTATTATATACTCCAGAACACGTAGTAATAAAGAATGATAAAAAATATGTAGCTCACGTATATTCTTGGCTTGATACTACTGTAAAATATTATAAATATGTTAATGCGTTTTTTATGGGAAATAAAGCAGTAATGAAAGAATATTATTATAATGTTGGTAGAGATGTATTAGACAAAGAAATTGCAGAGAATTATAGCCCGTCTGAAACGGTATATTACGATAAGGAAAGAGAAGTAATTGCAGAAAATAATGTAACTAATTATAATGATAAAGAAGATGAAAAAACAGATAAAGAACAGCTTCAAACAGATAAGGACAATCAAAATGTGATAAGTTGGGAATTTGATAATAATATTAAAGTGAAAATAGTGAATAATGGTGCATGGTCTGGGAAAGAGATACTTACAATAGAAAAATCTATAGATGGTGGTTTAAATTATGAAATTCAAAATGTTTCAGGATTTGATGCTCATTATGGTTGGAGTGCAATATTTATTAGCCCTAATGTTGGCTTTATTTATGATCCAGGTGTACCAGGAGATGGAACAAATAAGGGATTATATTTCACAACAGATGGTGGAAAAACATTTGAACTAGCAAATATAATTTATCCAGATGAAATAGAAGAAGAGACTTTATTTATAGAAGACATTCCATATTATGAAAATAATCAATTATTACTAAAAGTTTATACTATAAATCATTCCAAAGTACCAGAAAAAACATATTATGAGTTTTATACTAATGATAATGGAAAAACGTGGATGCAAAAATAAATTATAAACTATAAATTACATAATTACAAAAAAATGAGTCTGTTTCCCATTTTAAAGTGGATTAAATAACAGACTCAAAATTTTAATGCATTTTATCTAAGGCAGCAAAGAGCAACCAAAAATTAATCAAATATCTTGTTTTTTGTCTAAAAATATGCAATAATATTGCCTGTGATAATAATAAAAGGAAGGAGAAAGTGATGATTACAGTAGAGCATATAACAAAGAAGTTTGTTAGAAATAAAAACAAAAAAGAAAGAGAAGTTTTTTTAGCAGATGATGACATTACCTTTGAGGCAAATGACGGAGAAATAATTGGAATATTAGGTCCGAATGGAGCAGGAAAAACAACACTATTACGAATGATAGCAGGAATATTAGAACCAACAGAAGGAAAAATAAGTTTTGATGGAATGAATTATAAAAAAAATGAAATTGAAATTAAGCAAAACATAGCTTATTTATCTGGAAATACAAAAATTTATGATACACTATCAACCTATGAATTACTAAAAATGTGTTGTGATATATATGGTGTAGATAAAGAAAATAGCGAAAAAAGAATAAAAGAAATTACAAAAGTATTAGGAATGGAACAATTTTTATATAATAAAATTGCAAATTTATCAACAGGACAAACTCAAAAAGTAAATTTAGCAAGATGTTTAGTTCATAACCCTAAATATTATATTTTAGATGAGGCAACAACAGGATTAGATATTATATCAAGTCAAATTATTTTGAATTTTATTAAAGAAGAAAGAGATAAAGGGAAAACAATACTTTACTCAACACATTACATGGAAGAAGCAGAAAATATATGTAATAAAGTTATTATGATAAATAAGGGAAAAGTTATAAAAACTGGCACACCAGAAGAAATCAAAAAAGATACAAGTACTACAAATTTAAGAGACGCGTTTTTTACATTGATTGGAGGTGTTTCAGTTGAAGAATAATTTATGGAATATATTAAAAAAAGAACTTCGAGAATTATTTAGAGATAAAAAGTCTTTAGCAATGATGCTTATAATACCAATATTTATACCACTTTTAGTTATTGGAATGTCAGCCTTGTTTGAAGCACAAGTTAGCAAAGATATAAGCGAATATAACAAAATAGGGTTTGCTTATGAAATGACAGAAACAGAAAAAAGTATTGCTGAAGAAATGAATATTGAAATTATAAATGGAAACGAAGAAGAATTAAAAGAAAAATATGATAATGGTGAAATCAACCTTTATGTAACAAAACAAGATAGTAAATACATCATAAATACAGACGGCTCTGATAACAGTACATTTGCCAGTAATTTATTAGAAACATATTTTAATACATATAAACAATACTTACAACAAAGCTATTTACAAGAAAATAATATAAGCCCAGATGAAGTACTAAATATCATTACAGTTGAAGAAAATGTTATAGAACAAGATAATTACTTTGCAAATTATATTAAAAATTATGCTTTTCTTTTCATAATGATGGCAATAACAGTATCAGCAACATATCCAGCAACAGATACAACAGCAGGTGAAAGAGAAAGAGGAACATTAGAAACATTACTTACATTTCCAATTAAAAGTAAAGATATAATTGTAGGAAAGTTTTTAGGAGTTACAGTATCATCAATAATTACAGGAATAATAAGTTTAGCTTTAGCAATAGTATCATTAATGCTTACAAAGAATATGTTTAGTATTTATGAAGGAATAGATATAATGTATTCGCCACTTACAATACTATTTGCAGTAATTGTAATAATAGCATATTCATTCTTTATAAGTGGTTTATGTATTGCAATCGCAAGTACATCGAAAACATTTAAAGAAGCTCAAAGTGCATTAACACCATTAACATTTATATCCTTCTTTCCAGGTATGATAGCATTTATGATGGGAATAACAACAACACCAATACTCTCAATAGTACCATTCCTAAACTTTACATTGATATTTACAGATATAAATAATGGAACAATAAATTTATTAAATATTGGTTTGATGACAATATCAACAATTATTTATATAAGTTTAGTATTTGCACATATTATAAAACAATATAAATCAGAAAAAGTGTTATTTGCAAAATAAGATGATATATAATATATATTAACATTGTTAATTTTATAAATTGTAAGGAGGATAAATATGAGCTTAATAGATTCTTATGATGAGAGTGAAGAAGTTGTTAAGGCTGAAATTTTAACTAGAGGACAAAAAAAACTTCCAAAGACTGCAATTGTTTGCTTTAAAAAAGAATTGATAGATGTTGTGAAGAATAAAGAAGAATTTGAGGAATATAGTGAGATTAATGTATGTGGCGAGGAAATTAAAATATATAAAACTCAAATTGGTAAAAAAAATGTTATTTTATATAGAACTTTAGTTGGAGGCCCCGCAACAACTTCAATGATGGAAGAAATTCATGCTAGAGGAGTTGAGAATTTTATATTTTTTGGATCTTGTGGAGAGCTTATCTCAGATATGAAAAAAGGAGCATTTATTATACCAACAGAAGCATATAGAGATGAGGGAACAAGTTACCATTATATGCCAGTATCAGATTTTGTAAAAGTAAAAACAGCAACACGATTAGAAGAAATTTTTAAGAAGAAAAATATTAATTATGAGTTAACAAAGACATGGACTACAGATGCTTTATATAAAGAAACTAGAAATAAAATAAAAAAAAGAATAGAAAGTGGTTGTAAGGTTGTAGAGATGGAATGTGCATCTATTATGGCTGTTGCAAATTCAAGAAATATTAATGCTTATCAGTTTTTATATTCAGATGATACACTTGCTGGAGAAACTTGGGATATAAGAACTTTAATAGAGGATAGAAGTTTTATATTAAAAGAGTGTTTGAAGATTGCCACTGAAATTGTTGAAGAAATATAATAAATTAAAAAATTATTCAACAAGTAAAAAAAAATCAATTATCTTGGAATTATATTCATTGGAGTAGAGTTAATGAAAGTGTAGAAAATATGTATAAAGATAATTAATATCTTACAAGTGATTTAATAACAATGCAACAAAGGAAATATACATCAAATTATAAAAAAATGAGTCTGTTTCCCATTTTAAAGTGGATTAAATAACAGACTCAAAATTTTAATGCATTTTATCTATTGAACATACAATTATTATCATTCATATAAAACTTCTTTTCAGCTAATTTTTCTTGAACACCACGTAAAGCTTCACCAAATCTTTGGAAGTGAACTACTTCTCTTTCTCTTAAGAAACGAAGAGGGTCGATGACATCTGGTTCATCTTTACAAAGGTCAATTAATTTTTCATATGTTGCACGAGCTTTTTGTTCGGCAGCTAAATCTTCCTGTAAATCAGCGATAGGATCTCCTTTGACAGCAATATATGCAGCAGTAAATGGATTACCAGCAGCAGATTGTGGATATACACCTAGACCATGGTCAGTGTAATAATCTCCTAATCCTTCTTTTTTTATAGTTTCTGCATCAACACCCTCTGTTAATTGATGGACAATAGTTCCAACCATTTCTAAGTGTGCTAATTCTTCTGTACCAATATCATTTAAAATAGCTTTAGCTTTTTGATCTGGCATACCAAATCTTTGTGATAAATATCTTAAAGAAGCAGCAAGTTCTCCATCAGGTCCACCATATTGAGATATAATAAATTTTGCAAGTTTAGGATTTGGGCATTTAATATTTATAGGATATTCAAGAGTTTTATTATAAGTCCACATTAATAATTCCCCCTTTCCCAAGGCCACCCTTGGTTAATGATAGGAGTATATTTTTATATTATAAATTTTATTGGAGCTGATGAGCATGTGAGATATTAAAAATGTGTTCGCTCTAGTTATAAAAGATGAGGGCAAAGAAAAAAATTATATAAAAAAGCTTTTACAGTCTGATACTCTGAATAAAATTGTTTACGGATAATGATAAGAAAGTGGAAAACTATTGAAGTAATTATATAAGGAATACATTAGTCATAAAGGATAAGATTTATGACTATTTTTTTATTGTATAAGAAAAATCGAAGATTTTTACGTATACAACAAGGTTAAGTTTCCTTGGGCTGTGCATATTTGCGAAGCAAAATGTACATGTGGTGAACCCACTTTTCTTATGAACTGACTATAAAATTAGGTTAAATGAGAAGTAAGTATATAAATTTAAACAATTAATATAAAAAAATAAATAATAAAGAAAAAATATGTGACTTTATGCAATTTGAATCGTATAACATATGGAAAAAGTATAAATAACTTTTTATACTTAAGTTTTTAAAGCTATACAATAATTAATTTAAAGTACATAAAAGAAGGCATAAATTAAAATATATAATATAAAAGGGGGGAGTATGTAAAAATATATCATAAGAAAGAAGATTTATGAAAATGAAAAAAATGTGGATTTTATCTATTTTATTATGTTGTTTATTACTATCAACAAGTGTATTTGCTTATAATCCAATTGGAGGGAAATTTTCGAGAGGAGTTAGTAATACGTGTTATTATGTAGATTCTACCGCAAGTGCATATACAACAAGAATAAACGCAGCAGCAAATAATTGGGTCAATACTGGTCATGGTTGGAATCCTATATATATGACACCAGTTTCTTCAAGCTATTTAACCCATATGGATTTTTATGGAAAGACGACCTCTTTCTGGGGAGATTCTAACATAAGAGGAGAAACGAGAATGTTTACTAATTCTGGTCAAGATATTACAAGTAAAGCACATAACACAAATTGGATGTATGCAGAAATATATGTAAATACAAGTGTGGTGTCAACTAACACAATTCAAACTCAAGGAACATTTGCGCATGAAATGGGGCATGCTTTTGGATTAGATCACGTATCAAATGTAAATGCTTTAATGCATAGATATTCAAATGAAAGATTAACACATGTTGTTTCATTAGATGAACATAATGGAATTAATGCATTATATTAAGAGGAGGTTTATATGAGAAGTAAAAGATTGATAATTTTTATAATTATAGTTTCTACTATCATAGTTGTAAGTAGTATTGCTATTTTAGGTAAACAAAAATCTAAAAATGTAATCGCCAAAGATAATAAAGAACAGATTAATATAAACGATAATTCAAGTATTGAAAAAAATATAGAGGATAATGTCGTTTTAACATTAGGTTCAAATTATGATATATATAAAATGAGTGAAGAAGAAATTATGAACGACGACAAATATTATGTTGTAATAGGAAAAGTTACATCTATCGATGGTGCAACAAATTACAGCGAAGCGACTAACAAATACACAACAATATTTACATTAGGCAAAATGGAAGTGCTGAAAGATATAAAAGGCAATATGCAGAATAATTCAATAGACATAATGAAAAGAGGCGGACAGATTTCATTAGAACAATATGAAAAAAGTTTAAGTGAAAGTCAAAAGCAAAAAGAAGCATACCAAAATTTATTAAATAAATATTCTAAACAAAAAGCAACTGTTAAGGTAGAAGCAAAAAGTTTAGATGAAGTTGATATCGAATTGAATAAAGAATATTTATTTGTATTATCATATAATGAAGACTATAATAGATATTTAATTAATGCCTTCCCATATGCATTAAGAGAGGTAAAAATAGAAGGTTCAAAAATCTATTATAAAAATAACGAGACAAAAACATTCGAAGAATTTTCTAATTTAAATGATATGTAAATAAATAAAATTTTGACATTGTTTAGCTAGCATGCTAAAATGGAATAACAAGTAATATTAAAGTGGTATTTAATTTTATAATGCCACTTTAATAAGAAAAGACTAATGTAGGTCTTTCTTATGTCACTTTTTTGTTGTACACAGAAAATTTTATATAGGGGCAATATAATTGTCAAATTTTCCTATACAATGCAAAAGCAATCATGTTAAGATAAATGGAGATAAGATGGAAGAAGATAAATATTTATATAAGGAATTTATTAATGGAAATAATCAAGCTTTTGAACAATTAATTATGAAATATAAAACAAATATTATTTATTTTATAACCAGATATGTAAAAAGTATTGAAATTGCAGAAGATATTTTTCAAGATGTTATTATATATATATTAGAAAAAAAAGAAAGATATAATTTTAAATATTCTTTGAAAACATATATGTATATGATAGCAAAATCAAAATCTCTCGACTATATAAAGAGTGAGAAACAAATTGGAAATATAGAGGATCAAGAATTCCATGAAGGAGAGTTATTAGAAGAAATAGTAATTAGTAAGTATAGAAAAAAAGAAATTCAAAAAGCAATAAATAAATTACCAACAGACTATCAAATAGCAATATATTTAACACAGATAGAAGAACTTTCGTATAAAGAGACTGCTAAAATTATGGAAAAAACGGAAAGACAAATAAAGACACTTGTATATAATGCTAAGAAGAAGTTGAAAAAAATATTTATAGAAGAAAAATTAGTTGAGGTAAATGGAACAAAAATTATAAAAGTTTTTATGATGTTTATTATAATGATAGTTATGTTTACAGGAATATGCTATGCTACGTTTAAAATATATATGAAGATAACAGGGAAAGCTAGTATAGTACCTACATATACTGAAAAGATTGGAAATACCGATATGAATGTAATTTGGGGAGGAAACTTTCAAATAGCTTGGAATGAATTTATTGAAACTGTAATCGGAAGAGAGATTAAATTTACAGATAAAGATTCTGAAATAGTAAGAGAACTTAATAAAAAAACATTTACCAAAAATATGATATCTAATGATGGATATTATTTAAAAATAGGAAAAACATCGCCAAATTTAAAAAATGAGATAATACAAGAAATAAGCGAAAAGTTTGGATTGGAAAACATAGAAAATTTAAATAAAGTAAATTTTGAAGAAAAAGATGGCAGTTATACTATTTATTCACTATTATTTAAAAAATTTGAATTTTTAACATCTTTTGATAGATTATCAAATCAAAATTTTGGAAATAGTATGGAAGAAGTAAAATATTTTGGTATAAATAATGCCAGTGATGAAAACTTAAATAAAAACTTAACAATCTTATTTTATAATGGAAAAGAATATGCTGTAAAATTATTTACAAAGGGAAATGATGAGATAATTTTATATAGAACTGACTCTAATGAACCATTTGACAAAATTTATAATAATATGTTAGATAATTCTAAAACATTTGCAGGAGACAAAGACTTTAAAAAATCAGATGAACTAAGAATTGCATATATAGAAGTTGATACATTAATAAATTATGATGAATTATGCGGACATTTTATAGAAGAAGAGGAAGGTGTTTATATAACAAATGCGTTACAAAATATTAAATTTTCTTTTAATGAAAGTGGGGTGAACTTGACAAGTACAGCAGACATTAAAGCATCACGTAATTTCGAACTTAGTGAAAGTAGGTATTTTGATTATAGTGATTCATTTGTAATTTTTATCAAAGAAAGAGAAGAAAATATTCCGTATTTTGCATTAAAGGTAGATAATACAGATATATTAGTATCAGCAGAACAATAAAATTTTCATTGTTTTTATTTGTTTTGAGCAATTTTTTTCTTAATATATTTATTTTAATACAGTTTATTAAAACACCAAAAGCAAACAGTAGAGCATGTTTGTTTTTGGTGTTTTTATTTTATCTAATTTTAAAACAAAGTAAAAAATACAATAAAAAAACAAAGTACATCTGATTTTCAAATCTTGAGAGTAATGCATGAACAAGAAATCAATAAAATGGAAAAATTAATAATAAAATTTTAAGGAGCATATAGTTAATTAGAGGTGATTTCATGATTAATAAATACGAAGAAATATATGCAAAAGATAAATGTGATATAACACAGTTAGTTCAAGATTGGATAGATGAAAATATAAGTGAATTTTATTGCAATAATTCAGAAACAGAGTTAAAATATAACCAAATAGATAGATAGTTATTATAAATAATGCTTAGGAAAGGGGAAAATGAATGTATGAGTTATATAATAACTATAATAATTACTTTATGAATAATACTGATAAAAATATTATATGGAATGTAGGAATTTATACTAGATTATCAAGAGAAGATGAGAAGGAACCACAATTCAACAAACAATCAGAAAGTATTGAAAATCAGATAAAATTTTTAAATGGATATGTGAAATGTCAAGGCTGGAATATTGTTAAAACATATATAGATGATGGATTTAGCGGAACTAATTTTGATAGACCAGATTTTAAAAATATGATTTCAGATATAGAAAACAAAGTAATCAACATGGTAATAACAAAGGATTTGTCAAGACTAGGTAGAGACTATATTGATACAGGCTATTATATAGAAAAATACTTTCCCTCTAAACATATAAGATATATAGCAGTTAATGATAATGTAGATACTTTTGATGCTAATAATAGCAATAATGATATGACTCCATTTAAAGCTGTTACAAATGATATGTATGCCAAAGATACTTCAAAAAAAGTTAGAACAGCATTAATGACTAAAGCAGTAAATGGAGAGAGTATAAAGCCATTTCAACCATATGGTTACAAGAAGGATCCAAACAATAAAAATAGAGTGATTGTTGACAGAGTAGTTTCAGAAAATGTAGTAAGAATATTTGATATGTATAAAGCAGGCAAAACAAAGAAAGAAATATGCAATTATCTTAATGAAAACAATATAGTTACGCCATTAAAATATAAGGAAGAAACAACAAATTATAGAAACCCAAATAAAAGATTCTATATATGGACAAATACGATGATAACTAAGATATTAAGGGACAGAATTTATACAGGAGATTTAGAACAACATAAACATACAAAGATAAATTATAAAGTAAAGAAATCGATAAAAGTAAATCCTCAACAGCATATTATTATTGAAAACAATCACGAACCAATAATCGATAAAAATACATTTTATACTGTACAGAAAATGCTGGACAAACAAGCAAATGAATGGAATTATACATCTAGTAAACCACATTTACTTAAAGGTTTAGTTTTTTGCAGTTGTGGAGCAAGAGTCACATATAATAAAAATCATGGACAATATTTCAGATGTGTTTGCTCTAGTTATAAAAGAGGAGGAGCAAAGTTTTGTAATAATATCCAATATTTAAGAGAAGATGAACTGATTTCTAAAGTATTAGAAAGTCTAAAAATCAATGTTAATAAATATCTAGATTACCAAAGACTAGACTGTAATAGAAGGAACAATAAAAAGAAAGATACTAAAACTGATGAAATAAAAAAACAAATAGAAATATTAGATAGAAAAATAAAAACAATTTATGAGGACAAATTAAATAATATTATTTCAGTAGAAATGTTTGTAACTTTGTCAAGTAGTTATGAAAAACAAAAATCTGATTTAAAAAACATGCTAGAAAATATTAACACAAAAGTGGAAGACGAAAAACAGATACCATTTAAAAGTATGGAAGATTACATAAAAGAAGTACTGCAGTTTAATAATCCAGACAAAGTGGATAGAAACTTATTATTAAAATTAATAGACAAAATTGTAATCGAAAATAAAGAAATAAAAAGTATTACTTATAATTTTAGCATTCCTAGTTAAAATCTAATAAAATATTGGTAATTTTTAATAAAATATGTTATACTAATTATATATTATAAAAGGAATAAAAAAGGAGGAGATAATATGTCTAATGTACCAGCCAATATTAGCAATATAATAGATGAATTTGTTAAAGGCGTAAATGCAATATTAGGAGATAGAGTTAAGAAGATAATACTTTATGGCTCTTATGCTCGAGGAGATTATGATAAAAGTTCAGATATAGATATTATGATTTTAACAGATTTAAACGATGATGAAATTCTTGAATATCGAGAAAAAATATTAGACTATGCTTATGATATTGAATGGAACAATAACTTTGATATTGTTGTATCTCCTTTAATAAAAAATATAGATAAGTATAATAAGAGAATAGATGTAATACCATTTTATATGAATATTCAAAGAGAAGGAGTGGTTATAAATGGATGATGAAGTTACACCATTAAGCTTTGCAAGATACAGATTAGAAAGAGCAAAAGAAGATTTAAAAGCAGCCGAGCTATTATACAAAAATGATAGTTTCTTAGCTGCAAATAATAGAGCATATTATGCAATCTTTCGTGCAATTAGAGCTGTATTGGCTTTAGAAAGAGTAGATTTTAAAAGGCATAAAGATGTGATTGGATATTTTAATCATCATTATGTAAAAACAGAGATTTTTCCAAAAATGATAAGTAAGAAAATAGGACAAGCAAGTAAAGTAAGAGAAGATAGTGATTACGATGATGAGTATATTCCAGATGCAGAAAAAACAAAAATTCAAATTGATACAGCTAGCGAAGTAATAGAATTAGTAGAAAAATACATAGAAAATAAAAAATAAAAAGCATTACTTATAATTTTAGCATTCCTAGTCAAAATAGGAATAATTTACTCCCAAATTGAACCAAGGCCATGGTTCTTCAAGCCATCTCCACTTATTGCAAGGGTAATGAATTGTAAGAGGACCATAAACTTTTTGATATTTATCCATAATTTCTCTTAATTGTTTTGAATAATGGTTATGCAAACATAGAGCTCTTCTATCATCTGGATGTGTATTTAAATATAGAGAAAGTTCAATAACAGCAAAATTCAATTCTTTAATTTTCATAATCATTTCTTCACGCTTGCAGTCTCTAGGACATTCTTGCATTTCAGGTAATTCCATAGTAGGTAGAGCTTCTTCAGGAGTACTATTCTTACCGCAATCGCACTTATAATTACAATTTCTTTTTTCATTACAAGACTCTAACATTTATTACATCCCTCCCCAATAGAATTTCTTCTTCTTAAATATTCGTTTTCAGCCATGGATTGACCAGGCATATAAGGACTAACAAGTTCTGGGAATATAGTACCCATTTTTAGTCCTACACAAGGTATAAAGGTTCTATCCATGGCTTGAATAGGTACATAACTTTGTGCTAAAACAGGATCTTCAGGAAATGCAATATATTCATCAAACCCACATTCACAGTCGTCATACATACCAAGAGTATTTTCAACATCACAACAAGTTTCTTCGAAACAATTTTCATAGTTCGAAGTTACATTATTATTATTCCAGTTGCTTTTACATTTACAGCATTTTCTATACATTAACAATTCCTCCTTTTTTTAATGTATACTACATAATATGTTAGAAAAATACAGAAAGTGACAAATCTTAGATATTCAATATTTCCTTCAAACTATTGATTTTTTCTAGCAAATTGATTATAATATTAAAGAAGTAATAATTTCCAAAAGAGAGGGGAATGTAAAAAATGAATAAAGATATACTTATAGGGGGAGCATGGCCATATGCTAATTATTTTATGCACATAGGACATTTAGCAGCACTTTTGCCAGGAGACGTATTAGCAAAATATTTTAGAGGAAATGGAGATAATGTAATATATGTATCAGGGACAGATTCACATGGTACACCAATTACACAAAGAGCTAGCAAAGAAAACGTTAGCCCAGAAGTAATAGCAACAAGATATCATGAAGCTTTTATAAAAAGTTTTGGTGCTATGAACTTTGAATATGATATGTACACAGCAACATTTACAGAAGAACATAAAAAAATGGTACAAGAGTATTTCTTAAAACTTATAGAAAATGGATATATTTATGAAAAAACAGTAGAACAAGACTATTGTGAAAACTGTGGTAAATTTTTGTCAGATCGAGAAATTATAGGGAAATGTCCAAAATGTGGTGGAGAAGCTACTGGTGAACAATGCGATAATTGTCTAACAACATTAAATGCGGATGAAGTTGAAGACAAGCATTGTAAAGAATGTGGAGAACAAACGGTACTTAAAGGTAACAAACATTTATACTTTAAATTATCAGCATTCCAAAAACAAATAGAAGATTTAATACAAGCAAGAGAAACTACATGGAGAAAACAGGCAGTAGGAGAATCAAAGAAATTTTTACACAATGGATTAATAGATAGAGCAGCAACAAGACAATTAGATTGGGGAATAGAAGTACCAGTAAAAGGATATGAAGATAAAAGAATATATGTGTGGATAGAAGCTGTATTAGGATATTTAACAACAGCTAGACGAGTAGCTAAAGAAAGAGGAATAGATTTTGAGAAATTCATGAGTAAAGACAATCCAAACTTATCAACATACTATGTTCACGGAAAAGATAATATTCCATTTCATACAATCATATTTCCAGCATTAATGCTTGGTATAGGAAATGGATATCAATTACCAAAATATATAGTATCAAGTGGATATATTAATATGAATGACACAAAAATGTCAAAAAGTAAAGGAAATTTAGTAACAGTTGATGAGTTAGTAGAAAAATTCGATGTAGATAGTATAAGATATTATATGATTTCAAATGGACCAGAAAAGAAAGATACAAATTTTACAGAAGAGTTATTTGTTCAAGCACACAACAAATTCTTAGTTGGAATGTTAGGAAACTTTGTAAATAGAAATTTATCATTTATAAATAAAAAGTTTGATGGAATAATAAAAGAAGCAACAATAGATCCTGAAATAATAAAAATGACGGAACAATTATACAAAAAAACAGGAAACCTAATAGAACAAGCAGAATTAAAAGCTGCGTTAGATGAAGTTTTTGAGTATATTGGATATGCAAATAAATATTATGATGAAAAAGAACCATGGAAACAATGTAAAGAAAATATAGATGAATTTAATAATATAACATATACATGTGCATATATAATTGCAAATATATCTAACTTAATAGCACCATTTATACCAAACACATCACGCAAAATAAAAGAAATGCTAAGTTTACCAGAATTTAAATGGGAACCAATTAATTTAAAGGGTGATATAAAAATTAATAATCTAGAGCTTCTATTTAATCGAATAGACTTAAAATAGTATAATTATTGGAACGGACGAGCAATGCTCGCCCCTACATGTTACATTTAGAATAGATTTAAAATAGCTTGATTAAAACTTGTTGTATTGTATTTTTGAAAGGAACATTACAAAGAAATGGAAGAGAAAAAATTTATACAAAAACAATTAATAAAAAATATGATATATACATTTGCTGTTTTTACTATGTTAGTTTTAGTATTTGACTTGCTTATATATAAACGAGCTGAACAATTATTATATAAAGAAATAGATACAGAATTACAAAATTTAGCAGAATTGAATTCAATGAGTAATAAAATAATTTTACTAAACCCAAGAATAATGTATATAATACGAGATTCAGAAGGAAATATTATTAACAAAGAAACTATAGGAACAATTTATGAAGACTATGTTGGGGATATATATTTTGATATTACAAAATTAAATACAATATATTCACTAAAAGTGAATTCTGAATATAACTATAGGTGTATAACAGTTCCAGCACTTACAATTTCAAATCAGCTATGTTATGTTCAATTATTGGCTAATGTCGATGGAGAAAATGAAAGTCTAGAAAGTTTAAAAAGCAGATTATTTAGTATGAGTTCTATAATAATAATAACTTCTATAGTAGCAAGCTATATTTTATCAAAGAAAACACTTAAACCTATAATTATTGCGTGGGAAAGACAAACAGAATTTGTGCAAAATGCAGCACATGAATTAAGAACACCATTAACAATAATTCAAGCAAAACAACAATTATTATTGAAAGAACCAGAAAGTAAAATAATAGATAAATCTGAAGATATAAGTTTAACAATAAATGAAACAAGAAGACTAACAAAATTAGTAAAGGAATTAATGGTTCTAGCAATGGCAGATTCAAATCAATTAGATATAAAAAAAGAAAATAAAAATATAGATGAACTTATAAAAGATGTGGTTATACCATATGTTGAATATGCAAAAATGCAAAACAAGGAACTAAAAATAGAATTAAATTGCAATAAAGATATAAATATTGATGTAAATAAAATAACACAACTACTGGTAATTCTATTAGACAATGCAATAAAATACACAAAAGAAGGAGAAAAAATAGAAGTAAAAACACATTGTAAAGATGGTAAATGTACTATTGAAGTATTAGATACAGGAATAGGAATAAATGATGAACAGAAAAAGCATATTTTTGAGAGATTTTACAGAGCAGAAAAAGCTAGAACAAGAGAAACTGGTGGAACAGGATTAGGTTTAGCAATTGCTCAGACAATAGTTAAAGCACATGGTGGAACAATTAAAGTATATAATAATGAACCAAAAGGAACAAAATTTATAGTAAAAATTTAGAGTGACACAAAAACAGTACAGACACAAGAACCATAAATTCTTGTGTCTGTATTGTTTCTAATTTAATAATTTTCTTCCGAACTTCAAAAACTGTTCCAGCACCTATAGTTAATATAATATCATTAGGACAAGCATGACCCTTTAAATATTTAACAATATCATCAAAACCAGATATGTAAATAGCATTTTTACCAAAATCAGATATTTTACTTACTAAATTTTTAGAAGAAATACCATATGTGTTTTGTTCTCTCGCAGCATAGATATCTGTTATAATAATATTATCAAAATCTAATAGTGCTTCAGCAAAATCAGATAATAATTCTTTAGTTCTACTATATGTATGAGGCTGAAATACAACCCAAGATTGACGATAAGACTTATTTTTCATTGCTTTAGCAGTAGCAGATATTTCACTAGGATGATGAGCATAATCATCATAAACATCAATATTGCCAAAAGAACCAACATATTCAAATCTACGACTTGCTCCAGTAAATTTTGCTAAAACAGTTTTTAATATTTGTTTAGATATTCCATAACTAGAACACATTGCAATACATGCTAATGCATTATAAACATTATGCAGACCAGGAACTGATAACTTAAACTCTCCAAAATAAGAACTATTACGATAAACATCAAATTTAGGAAAACCATTTTTATCATAAACAACATTTCTTCCAACAAAGTTAGCTCTATCATTTCGTATTCCAAAAGTTACAGCTTTTGCATGTGTATTTTTTCTTAAATCTATACAATCTGGATCATCAGCATTAATAACTAAAAAACCGTCTTTAGGTAACAAATTTACATATTTAGCAAAAGCACTTTTAATATTGTCAAAAGTTTTAAAATAATCTAAATGGTCATTATCTATGTTTGTTACAACAGCACTTTGAGGACTAAATTTTAAAAAACTTTCAACATATTCACAGGCTTCTAATATAAAGAAATCACTATTACCAACTCTATAATTACCTCCAATATCTTTAAGTATGGCACCAACTTGAATACTTGGATCCAAACCCGCTTCCAAAAAGCATAAAGAAATCATTGATGTAGTAGTTGTTTTTCCATGTGTTCCAGATACGCCAATAGTATTATCATAAATTCTTGTAAGAAATCCTAAAAAATCTGCTCTTTCAACAATTGGAATATTATTAGTTTTAGCACAAATAAGTTCAGGATCATCTTGCTTAATAGCTGCAGAATATATAACAAAATCAGATTTTTCGACTAAATTTGTATTACTGCCAATTGAAACAAAAATTCCATGACTTGCTAATCTATCTGTTATTTTACTTTTAGCACAGTCTGAGCCAGTAACAAATATTCCCCAATTATGTAACATTTCTGCTATGCCACTCATACTAATACCACCAATGCCAATTAAATGTATATGCTTATATTGTTTTAAATTTTCTATATTACTTAAATTCATATTATCATCGCCCTTTCTACGTGGTGTAATAAATTCACATAAATTATATACTGTAAATGTAAAAATTTCAAGATATTATGTAAAAATAATATATGTTTTGACTTGCAAATGAGTTACAATAAATGATATAATGATAAAAAAGAAACGGAGGAGATTATATATGATGAATCACCAAAGAATTATAGAAACGCTAGATACAATAGATACTTACCTAATAAGAAATGTAAATGCAGAAGGGAAAATAAAAGATGCCCAGAATATTTTTGCAAGGGCATATTTAATTCACATGCAAGAAATAAGAAAATATTTAGACGAAAATGGAATTAAAGGAGCTATAAGAACTAGATTAGAACAAACAGAAAATGCACTTTCTTATGCGACTGATAGAGCTAACCTAAATCCAAATAATGACTATTTTAATTGGATAAATTCTAAAAAACAAGAAAGAGATTGCACAAAACCTAGTGATACACAAATATATTATGATATACGTACAGGGCATTTACCAATAGTTTTCACTAATTATGCAAGAGAATATTTGCCTGATATTCTTGGAAAAGAAGAATTATTCTATAGTATGGATATGATAGAACAAGAATATCAAAAGTTTTTAAATCAAGATAAAACTTATGAAAAAACGCAAGAAACAGCATTAGTTGTAAGAAAGAGAAATCCAATACAACGATTTTTTGATAAACTCTTAAGAAGAGGAGAATATAGCAAAAAACAAGAAAGAGCAGAAAGAAAACCAGTAGGAGAAAGCAAAACAAATAATAGACATAGTGAATATTGTCAAAAATTAAGCAACTATTCAAATTATGATAGTAGAACTCAAAAAACAGAGTATTCACAAAGGCATAAACCAGAATGTATTATTGCAGTTAGTGATATACATGGAAACATTGAAAAATGGAATGCAATAAAAAGACTTGCTCAAGAAAATCCTAATGTGAAGTTGTTAATACTAGGAGATGCAATAGATAGAGGTGGATATGGAATAGAAATATTGTTACAAATAAAAGAATTATGTGATCAAGGAAGAGCAGAGTATCTACCAGGGAATCATGATACTTTTTTATATAACTATGTAAAAGCAAGAGAGTTACTATCAAATCCATTTGGAAAAAGTAAAAATCAGACTTCAAGTGCTACGTATATAGCAAAACGAGAACAGCTACAACTAGAAAGAAATGGTGGAGAAACAACATTAAATAGTTTGAGAAAATTTACACAAATTGTAGAAATGGAATTAAAAAAAGGAAATATATCACGTAATATTAAATCAGAAGAACTAATTGATTGGTTAGGCGAACAGCCAATACAAAAGAAAATGGATATTAATAATAGAAGATTTGCTATAGCACATGCATATTTTGATGATGAATTATATAATATAGATAAAAATTTTAATTTAAAAAAAGCATTACAATTAGAAATATGTGGGAAAGGACAAACTGCGTTAAATACATTTAGAACAATAATGTGGTACAGGGAAAATGATTCAAGAACACATTATGCACCTGTAACATTTCCAAAAGGGTGTGTAATGGTAGTAGGGCATACTCCACAGACACAAGGTATAAATGCTAGAAGATTTGCTAAAGGAGGAGAATATGACCAAGTAATATATATAGATACAGGAAAGAAAATATCAGCATATGAGCTTTCAAGTAATCAAATTTTACAATTTGGGGAATATGATGTTGCAAGATAAAGTAATAGAAAGTTTACTTTAAAAAAAATAAAAAAAATTAGCAATTGCTATTGACAATTGCTAAAGAAGGGTGTATTATATTAGCAGTCCTACAAAAGGACTGCTAATTTTGAGGTGAAAAAACATGTTAGATAAAAGACAAACACAGGTCTTACAAGCTATTATTGAAGAATATATCAACACGGCCGAACCAGTTAGCTCGGGAACAATTGTAGAAAATTATAATTTAGGATATAGTAGTGCTACAATAAGAAATGACATGGCAGAATTAGAAAAATTAGGATATCTGGAAAAACCTCATACATCATCTGGAAGAATTCCATCAGCAAAAGGCTATAGATTTTATGTAGATGAACTGCTAAATGATGAAAAAATAAGTTTAGAAGAAATACAATATATAAAATCTAAATTAGAGGCAAAAGTAAATGAAATAGAAGATTTAACGAAAATAGCAACAGATACATTATCAGAAATTACACACTATACTACAGTAGCAATTGGACCAGATGCAAGTAACAATATAATTTCAGATGTTAAATTTATTTCACTTGGAAATAGGATTTTAATGGCAGTAGTTCTTACAGAAAATGGAGCTATAAAAGAAACAATTATAAAATATGACGAAGATATATCAGATACTCAAATTGAAAGCCTAAACTTTTTATTTAGAAATAAATTAATAGGCAAACCATTAACTAAAATTGATAAGCCTATGGAAGAATATATCATATCTTCAATGGAAGACCAAGTTGATGTAATAAAACCAATTATTAACCAAATGAATAAATCCTTAGAACAATCAGAATATATTTATTTAGAAGGTGCCAATAATGTGTTTGATTTCCCAGAATTTAGAAAAATAGATACTGCACGAAACTTTTTAAGTATACTTGATACAAAAGAGCAAGTTATGGAGATTTTAAATTCAGGGATAGCAAAAGATATAAATATTTATATTGGTGAAGAAAATGAAAAAGAAGAACTGAAAGATTTAAGTATAGTAACATTTAGACACAGTGTGGGGAATAGGGATTTTGGAACAATAGGAATTATAGGACCCAAAAGAATGGATTATTCAAAAGTAATTTCAGTAATGAAATATATTAGTAAAAAACTTAATGAAAAATTTGAAGATGAAAGATAAAAAATATGAGGGAGGAAAATTTAAATGTCAGAAGAAAATTTAGAAAAAAAGCCAGATGAACAAGCAGAAAATAAACAGGAAGAAAATGCTGAGCTTACAAAAACAGAGCAAGAGCTTGAAGAAACAGTAGATAGACTTAAAAGAGTAATGGCAGAGTTTGAAAACTATAAAAAAAGGAATACTAAAGAAAGAGAACAACTATATAATTCATTAGTAGCAGATATAGTGTCAAGCTTCTTACCAGTGTTAGACAACTTAGAAAAAGCAGCTAATACTAAAACAGAAGATGAAAATATGAAGCAAGGAATAGAATTAGTAGTTAAACAAATCCAAGACATATTTAAAAAATTTGGAGTTGAAACAATTGAAACAGTAGGAAAACCATTTGACCCAGAAATACATGAAGCAGTAAGCAGTGTGCAAGATGAAAATCTAGGCGAAAAAATAATAAAAGAAGAATTTAGAAAAGGCTACAAAATAGGAATGAAAGTAATTAGACACGCAATGGTAATTGTAGCAAATTAATTAGTTATTAATTTTAAAAATATATAAATTTAAAAGGAGGAGACTAGTATGTCAAAAATTATAGGTATTGATTTAGGTACAACAAATTCATGTGTAGCAGTTATGGAAGGTGGAGAACCAGTTGTAATTCCAAATCCAGAAGGAAATAGAACAACACCATCTGTAGTTGCATTTTCAAAAAATGGTGAAAGATTAGTAGGACAGATTGCAAAACGTCAAGCTGTTACAAATCCAGACCATACAGTTATTTCAATAAAAAGAGATATGGGATCAAACAAAAAAGTAAAAATTGAAGGAGATGAATTCTCACCACAAGAAATATCAGCAATGATATTACAAAAATTAAAAACAGATGCAGAAAATTATTTAGGACAAAAAGTAACTCAAGCAGTTATTACAGTTCCAGCATATTTTAGTGATAGCCAAAGACAGGCAACAAAAGATGCTGGTAAAATAGCAGGACTAGAAGTTTTAAGAATTATAAATGAACCAACAGCAGCAGCACTTGCATATGGTATGGATAAAGAAGATAAAGATCAAAAAATAATGGTATATGACCTAGGTGGAGGAACATTCGATGTATCTATACTAGATATTGGTGATGGTGTATTCGAAGTATTAGCAACAAGTGGAAACAACAGATTAGGAGGAGATGACTTCGATGAAAGAATTATTAAATATTTAGTAGATGAATTTAAAAAAGATAATGGAATAGACTTAAGTACAGATAAAATGGCAATGCAAAGACTAAAAGAAGCAGCAGAAAAAGCAAAAATTGAACTATCAGGTGTTGGTCAAACAAATATTAACTTACCATTCATAACAGCAGATAGTACAGGACCAAAACACTTAGACATAACATTAACAAGAGCAAAATTTGAAGAATTAATAAGAGATTTAGTAGAAGCAACAACAGGACCAGTTAACCAAGCACTAAAAGATGCAGGTTTAACAGCAGACCAAATAAATCAAGTACTATTAGTTGGTGGTTCAACAAGAGTTCCAGCAGTTCAAGAAGCTGTAAGAAAAATAACAAACAAAGAACCAAATAAAGGCATAAACCCAGATGAGTGTGTTGCAATAGGTGCAGCAATTCAAGCCGGAGTACTTTCAGGAGATGTAAAAGATTTAGTATTATTAGACGTAACACCATTATCATTAGGTATTGAAACATACGGTGGAGTATTCACAAAATTAATTGAAAGAAATACAACAATACCAACAAAAAAATCACAAGTATTCTCAACAGCAGCAGATGGTCAAACAAGTGTAGAAGTGCATGTTCTACAAGGTGAAAGAGAAATGGCTGCATATAACAAAACATTAGGAAGATTCCAATTAACAGGAATACCAGCAGCACCAAGAGGAGTACCACAAATAGAAGTTACATTTGATATAGATGCAAATGGTATAGTACACGTATCTGCAAAAGATATGGCAACAGGAAACGAACAAAATGTTTCAATAACAGCAAGTTCAAATCTTTCTGAAGAAGATATAGAAAAAGCAGTAAAAGATGCTGAAGCACATGCAGCAGAAGATAAAAAGAAAAAAGAAGAAGTAGAAGTTAAAAACAATGCAGAAAGCTTAGTATATAGTAGCCAAAAAACACTAGATGACTTAGGAGACAAAATAAGTGGCGAAGAAAAAGCAAAAGTTGAAACAGAAATAGAAAATGTTAAAAAAGCATTAGAAACAAATAACACAGAAACAATAAAAGAAGCAACAGAGAAACTAACACAAGCATTCTACCAAGTATCTGAGCAATTGTATAAAGCAAATGCACAAAATAATGCAGATGCTAATACAGCAGATACAGGAAAAACAGAAGGAACAGCAAATGATGGAAATGTATATGATGCAGATTATAAAGTAGAAGACGATGGAAATAATAACTAATACCAATAATTAACATCGTTCCAATACTTTAGAAAGCTACAAAGAGCCCCTTGAATAAGGGGGCTAATACGTAGCAAGATAAAAAATTGCAAATTATATGTGTATTAAACTTATAATATAGATATAATTTACAAAAAAGGAGAACGATTTTAATGGCAAATAAAAGAGATTATTATGAAGTTTTAGGTGTAAGTAAAAACGTAACAGATGAAGAATTAAAAAAAGCATATAGAAGATTAGCAAAAAAATATCATCCAGATGCTAATCCAGATAATAGAAAAGAGGCAGAGGAAAAATTTAAAGAAGTTTCTGAGGCATATGAAGTACTATCAGACCCACAAAAAAGAAAAATGTATGACCAATTTGGACACGATGGACCACAAGGATTTGGCGGAGGTGCTGGAGGACCAGGTGGAGGATATTATTCATACACAACTTCTGGATTTGATGGATTTGGAGACTTTGGAGATTTAGGCGATATATTCTCTAGCTTTTTTGGTGGAGGTGCTGGTTTTGGCTCAAGAGCAAGTAGTCGCCAGAAAGCATCAGGACCACGAAAAGGAAGAGACTTAAAATATAATTTAGATATAACATTTGAACAATCATATCTAGGAGTAAAAAAAGAAATAACTATAGTAAGAAATGAAGAATGCCCAACATGCCATGGAAGTAAAGCAAAACCAGGAACAAAAACAACAACTTGTCAAGCTTGTCATGGAACAGGAACAATTAAGCAAACTGTATCTACAATATTAGGACAAATGCAGACTACAAAGACTTGTCCAGAATGTAATGGTGAAGGAACAAAAATAGAAGAAAAATGTTCAGATTGTAAGGGGAAAGGAACTATACGTAAAAGCGTAAAAATTCAAGTCTCAGTGCCAGCAGGAATAGACCATGGTCAAACAATAGTATTAAAAGGCGAAGGCGAAAGTGGTATAAAAGGAGGACCAAGAGGAGACCTATATATAGTGGTATCAGTAAGGAATCATAGTTTATTTAAAAGACAAGGAAATAATATATTATGTGACATACCAATAACATTTACACAAGCAACATTAGGTGCAAATTTAGAAATACCAATGGTAGATGGAAGTAAAGAAATATATAAAATCCCAGAAGGAACACAGGTAGGAGCAAGATTTGTAATAAGAGGAAAAGGATTTAAATCAGTGAATAGTAATTACCAAGGTGACTACATTTTTACTGTAAATGTACAAATACCAAAGAAACTAACATCTGAACAAAGAGAACTACTAACAAAACTTGCAAAAACAATGAATGAACAACCACCAGTGAAAAAAAGAGGAATATTTGGATAAAACAAAGAAAAAGAGCAAAAAAATAAGTTTTTTGCTCTTTTTTAGCTTCACAAAAATTGAAAAATATGTTACAATATCAATAGCAATATTTATGGAGGTATAATATGGAAAAAAAT
The DNA here is from genome assembly GCA_944390405.1 of uncultured Clostridia bacterium. GTDB lineage: Bacteria > Bacillota > Clostridia > TANB77 > CAG-508 > UMGS1781. The sequence continues at coordinate 40,903 of CALXPS010000001.1, forward strand.
GAAACAAGCATGAAAAAAACTGCATTAGTATGGGATAATTATATTAATTATTTAATTGAAGCAATAGATGAAAGTAACTTTATGAAACGTTCAGAAATAAAACCAATGGCAACACCAAAAGATGATTTAGAATCACATTTGACATCAAGGTCAACACATCAAAGAAATGCAGCCAATATTGCCAGAAGAATTGCAAGGGGATTAGGACTAAATGAAGAATATGTTTATGCTGGTATGCTTATGCATGATGCAGGTCATCCATTCAGTGCACATGAAGGAGAAGAAATGCTTACTAACATAGGGGAAATATACAATGTGCAATATTTCCATCATAATGCAAAAGGTGTTGAAGTTATAGAAAGAGAAAATCTTTGTGAGAGAGCAATTTCTAAAATACCAAATATAAAAGATCAGCCAGAATTAAGCCAAATTTTAAGAGATGAATTCCCATATTTTTTAGATATTGTAGTTTCTCATGATGGAGAAGCAAGTGCAAAAGATATGCAGAAAAAAGAAACACAGTATCCAGACATAAAGACTGCTGTAAGAACTAAAGTACTTAATTCAGCAGCAAAAAACAATTATAAATGTATAGCCCAAACACCAGAAGGAAAAATTGCAAAATTCGCAGATGTTATTGCATATTTAGCTACAGATATTAGAGATGGATTTAGATTAGGAATATATAAAGATTTTCCTGAAAGTTCTTTAAAATTATTTGGAGAAATACTTGCACCAGATTTTGTTGGAACAGATGAAGAAAAAGTTAGAATTGCAAGAACAATTATTGACCAAATAAAAGAAGAAAAATTAAGGGATTTAGTTCAAGATGCTAGAGAACCAGAAAACAGAGAAGCAATTAGAATAGCTAATGAAATAACATCAGAAATAACAGGAAAAGAAATAAATTTTGAAGTAGATACTGAAGGTACTAATGCAATAATAAGAAGACATTTAGCAGGATATAGAAAAAGTAAAGAAAAAGAAGGAATGACAGATGAAGAAAAAGGATTTTTAGATTCAGACATACAAAAAATTAAAGAATTTGTTGGAAAAAAATTAAGAGTACGTTCAACAGTAGTTGCAGAAGTAACTAGCAGAATGCAAGAGTTTTTTATAAATGACTTATTAAAAAATTCAAGAACAACAGGAACTTTGCAATTTTCACCACTTGGAAATAGATTATTCTTTCAAGCAAAAGCTATTAACTATGATACATATGTACCAAAAGTAAAATGGGAATATCAAAAAAAAGCACAACCAAGAGCAGCATATGGATTAGTTGACCTTTGTGCACGAAGTTTAATAAAATCTGGTGTAATTGCAAATAAGTTTTATGATAGATCAATAAGAAAATATATAACAGATGATGAAGCATTAAAATGTTTTAAAGCACCATATAGAAACCCACAAGAATATGAAGAATATAAAAGGAAACAAGAAATTAGAGATATTAAAACTTCTACAAAACGTTATACAAGTGCATCTAAAAGAAGTAAAGTAAAAGCACAAAAAGAATTGTTCTCAAATGTTTATGAGTATGCACAAAATGAAGGAGAATTATTTGCTATAAAATATATGAATACATTTTTTGCAATAGAAACGCAAATAAGAAATAAAGTAGATAAAGCATTAGATGCAAAATACCAAACAGATACAACCACTGTACCAATAACTGCAGAACAATTTTTTAGAAATAAAATAGATTTTGATATAGAACAGATTAGAGCAAATATTCAAGGCACATATGGAACCATTGCTATATCACCAGAACAAAAAGAACTAGTTATAAAACAATTATTAGAAAAAGAAAGACAAAAAATGGAAGAAAAAATGGCAGTACAATTATCAATAGATTATTTGGCTGGAATGACTGATAGAGGATTTAATGAATTAGCTATACAAACAGGGTATATGACAAAAGAAGATTTACAAACAGAAAGAGTAGACGGAAATACTGCATTACAACAAAATAAAAAAGTTGAAGAACTATCAAGAGCTATGAAAGAATCAATAGAAGAAGGTAGATAATATATAGAAATTTAGAGCAATGGTGGGGGAATAATGCCAAAGTTTTTTATAACTAATAATCAAATAGAAAAAGATAAAATATATTTAACTGATGCTGATGTAAACCATATTGCAAATGTTTTAAGAAAACAAGTCGGAGACGAAATAAACATTTGCAATATGGAAACATCTGATAATTTTTTGTGCAAAATAGAAGAAATTAATAAAGAAAATATTAAATGTAAAATTATAAAAACAGTAGAACCTGAAGCAGAATCAAATATAAATATTACTATATTTCAGGGGATCCCAAAAGCTGAAAAAATGGAATTAATTATACAAAAATGTACAGAATTAGGGGTAAAACACTTTGTGCCAGTACAGATGGAAAGGTGTGTTGTAAAACTAGATAGCAAAACAGAAAAAAAGAAAATAGAAAGATGGCAAAAAATTGCAGAAACAGCCGCAAAACAAAGTGGAAGAGATATAATACCTACTATAGAATATTCAATAAATTTAGCAAAACTATGTAATTTAATTCAAAAATATGATATAGTATTATTGGCATATGAAAATGAAAAAGAAAATAAATTAAAAAATGAATTAAAAAAACTTAAAAATAATAGAAAGTTAAACATAGGAATAATAATTGGACCAGAAGGTGGATTAGAGAAGCAAGAAGTAGAAAAATTAAGATTAATAGGAGCTAAAACAATAACTTTAGGAAAAAGAATTCTAAGAACAGAAACAGTAGGAATATCTATAACAAGTATTATTATGTATGAATTAGAATAGTTAAAACATAAGAGAAGGAGAATGAAAAATTTGAATAAAAATATTATGAAAAATATAGAAAAAATACAAGAGAAGAGAAAACTATCAGTAGATACTAAAAAAAAGATAAGGGATAGAGCAATATCGAATTGGGCAATTTGTATATCAGCAATTATTTTAATTTTAGCTTTTACAGTAACAGCAAACCTTATTACAAAACAAATAGCAATTTTAATTTACAATATCTGTGCAATGGGAATTCTTGTTTTCTCATTAATAGTTTTAGAAATTGCATATAAAAAAGATAGTGGAAAATGGGCAATATGCGGAATAGAAATATTAATACTCTCAGTATTTGCATTATTTTCACCATATATTTTTTATAGAACTAATAAATTGATTGTTTATATATTTATAACAATTGTAACTATTTATTATATTGCTAAAATAATAAAAATATATTTTTCTGAAAAGAAAAAATATTTAACCGAAATTAGTGATATAACAAATATAGTAAAAAAAGAAAGTCAAGATGAAATTGCAAAAAGAGAACAAGAAAAATTATTAAAAAAAATGGAGAAAAAAACAAAAAAGGGTACATCATCAACAGAAAAAGGTACTGCAAAGGAGAAACAAAAAAACACAGCAAAATCTACATCAAAGACTACAACCAAAAAAACAGCAAAACCTAAAACGAAAACACAAACAAAATCTAAAACAACTAAAAAAACAACAAAAACTACAAATAAGGAGAATAAATAATGTTAAAAAGTATGACAGGATATGGAAGAGCAAAATATGAAATCGATTCCAGAGAATATATAGTAGAAATAAAATCTGTAAATAATAGATATAGTGATATATCTGTTAAAATGCCTAGAAACATAAGCTTTCTAGAAGAAAATATAAAAAAACTTATTGCTAATGCTATAACAAGAGGAAAAGTAGAAGTTTTTGTAACATTTAATAATAATAGTAATAAATGCAGAAGTATAGAAATAAATAAAGAATTAGCTAAAAAATATATAGAAGAAATGAAAAGCTTAGCAGAAGAAACGAAAATAAATGCAAATATAGAAGTAATAGATGTAATGAAAATGCCAGATGTATTAAATATCACATTAGATAAAGAAGATGAAACTATAATAACACAAGAACTAACAAAATGTGCTAAAGAAGCTATAGATAGCTTTATAAAGATGAGAGAAATAGAAGGAGAAAAAATAAAAGAGGACTTGATACAAAGAATTAATTCAATTTCAGAAAAAGTTGAAAAAATAAATTTAATTTCTACTGGACTAGTTAATGAATATATAGTAAAATTAAAAAGAAGGGTAAATGAATTGTTGCAACCTAATATGGTAGATGAAGCAAGAATAGCGCAGGAAATAGTTATATATTCAGATAAAAGTTCTATTGAAGAAGAAATAACAAGAATGAAAAGCCACATTTCACAATTTTTAACTTTGCTAGACAAAAATAATAGTAATGGTAAGAAAATAGATTTCCTAATTCAAGAAATGAATAGAGAAACAAATACAATAGGTTCAAAAGCAAATTGTTTAGATATAACAAAATATGTGGTAGAAGTAAAATCTGAATTAGAAAACATACGTGAACAAATACAAAATATTGAATAATAAAAGGAGGAATAATATATGCAACTAGTTAATATTGGTTTTGGTAATGTTGTTTCAGCAAATAGAATAATTTCAATAGTAAGTCCAGAAGCAGCACCAATAAAAAGAATTGTTCAAGAATCAAAAGATGCAAAAACAGCAATAGATGCAACTTGCGGAAGAAGAACAAGGGCAGTTTTGATAATGGATTCAGGGCATGTAATCTTATCAGCAGTACAACCAGAAACTATTGCAGCAAGATTAGATAAAGATATAGCTAAAGAGGAAAATTTGGAAGAGTAATATTAATTAATTTTAGAAAGGAAATGATAAAAATGATTATTAAACCAACAGTAACAGACTTATTAAAAGTAGTTGATAACAGATTTGAACTAGTAATATTAGTAGCTAAAAGAGCAAGACAAATATCAGCAGGTCAAACACCATTAACCAAAGTAAAAGAAAGGTCAGCGGTTACACTTGCAGCAAATGAAATTGCTGAAGGCAAGGTGAAAGAATGTTAGTACTATTATCAGGTGTATCTGGAGCAGGAAAAGATACAATAAAAAAAGAATTAATTAAAAGAATGGATAATGTTACATCAATGCCTTCATATACAGATAGACAACCCAGAGAAGGTGAAGTAGATGGACAAATATATAACTTTATAACTACAGAAGAATTTGAAAATAAAATAAAAGAAAATGAATTTTATGAATATTCAGTACACCATGAGCACTATTATGGAACATCTAAGAAAATCTTAGATGAAAGTATAAATTCAGGAAAGATAATAGTAAAAGATATAGAAGTTAATGGAACTGAAAACCTATTAAAATTGTTAAAAAACGATATAGACATAGTCACAATATTCCTAAGAGTTCCAAAAGAAGAAGTAAGAAAAAGATTAGAACATAGAGTGGAAAAAGCAAGTATAAAAGAAATAGAATTAAGAATGAATAGATTTGATTATGAAGAATCAAAAATAGGAATTTATGATTATGTAATAAAAAATGATGACCTAGAAAAAACAGTTCAAATAATAATGACGATTATACAAAATGAATACAAATTAAGAAAACATAGTTAGAGGAAAGGAAGTGTATACAAATGAATAAGAAAAATAAATTAATAGTTAGAATATTTGCTGGAATATTGGCATTACTAATGGTTTTAGGTGTAGCAGCATCACTATTATATATGATATTTGTAAATTAAGAGGAGGCTTTTTGAATGTTAAAAGGTTTAGAAATGCTATCTATAAAAGAAGGAGATATAACTAATTATATAAATACGCTATTTAATAGCCCATATGACCTAGTAATGTTTATAATAGATATAACTCTTGTTATACTATTAGCAGTTAAGTTTTTACAATTTGTAAAAGGAACTAGAGCTTTGCAATTATTAAAAGGAATATTGTTTTTAATAATTGCAACAATGTTAACTTCGCTACTAGATCTAAAAATACTTAACTTTATACTAACATCATTTATGACATATGGAGTAATATTGTTAATTGTAATGTTCCAACCAGAACTTAGAAGGGCTTTAGAACAATTAGGCTCTAACAAAATAAATAGATTTTTTGGAATAGAACAGGATATTGCTGCAAAGGCAAAGGAAAATATATATAAAATAGCCATAGCAGCAGTAGAATTATCAAAAACAAAAACAGGAGCATTAATTGTTTTAGAAAGAGATATAAAACTAAAAGACATAATCGATACAGGAGTTTTAATTGGAGCAGAAATATCCCCACAATTATTAGTAAATATATTCCAACCTAATACACCATTACATGATGGTGCAGTTGTAATAAGCGAAAGTAAAATAATGGCAGCAGCATGTATGTTACCATTAGCAAATGATAAAAACATATCAAAAAGCTTAGGAACAAGACATAGATCAGCATTAGGAATTTCAAAGGAATCAGACAGTATAGTAGTTGTTGTATCTGAAGAAACAGGTAAAATATCAGTTGCTAAAAACGGTACATTAATAGCAGATGTAAAAGAAGAAGCATTGAAACAAATTTTAATAAAAAATTTAGTACCTAAAGTAGAGGAAAAGAAAAAATGGGGCAAAAAGAAGAAAGAAAAAGAAATATAAAATTAACAATTGAATATGATGGTAAAAAATTTGGTGGATGGCAAAAGCAACCCACCAAATTGAATATACAAGGAGAAATAGAACAAGCAATAAAAGCAATAACAGGTGAAGATATAGAACTAAACGCATCAGGCAGAACTGATAGCGGAGTTCACAGCTTGGGACAAGTGGCAAATTTTAAAACAAATAGTAATATAGAGATAGAAAAATTCGCAATAGCAATAAACTCAAAACTGAAAAAAAGTATTGTAATAAAAAAGGCAGAAGAAGTAGGTAAGGATTTCCATGCAAGGTATAATTGTAAAGGAAAAAAATATAGATATATTATAAACAATTCATACCAGGGAACAGCTATATATCGTGACTTGGAATGTCATATCCCGCAAAAACTAGATGTACAAAAAATGAAAGAAGCAATAAAACATTTTGAAGGTGAGCATGATTTTAAAGCATTTAGAGCAAGTGGAACAAGTAGTAAAAATTCAGTAAGAAACATATATAAAACAGAAATAAAACAAGAGGGAGAAAGAATAATAATAGAGCTAACAGGAAATGGATTTATGTATAACATGGTAAGAATAATTGCAGGAACTATAGTAGATGTAGGAATGGGAAAAATCAAACCAGGAGATATACCAGAAATATTAAAATCGAAAGACAGAAATAAAGCTGGAAAAACATTACCACCACATGGACTATATCTTGTAGAAGTATATTACTAAAAAGGATGATAATGTATGAAAGTATTAGTTTTATCTTGTGGAACTGGCGGAGGACATAATTCAGCTGCGAGAGCAATAGTAGAAGAATTAAAAGAAAGAAATATAGAAGCAGATTTTAAAGAATTTTTAGAAATTGTAAATAAAAAAGTTAGTAAAGTTGTTAATAACCTATATATAAAAAGTACATCAGGAAAAGGTACTATATTTAAAAAAGTATATAGACTAGGAGAATTGTATGATAGGACTCACTTTAAATCTCCAGTCTATAAGTTTAATAGTTTAGCTAAACAAAGGTTATATAAATTTATAAAAAAACATAATTATGATTATGTAGCAACAACTCATCTTTTTGCTGCTGAAGCATTAACAGCCATAAAAAAAGAACATGATGATATACATTTTATAGAAATATGTACGGATTATGTTTGTATTCCTTTTTGGAAAGAAACTAATCCAGATTATATAATCATACCAAATAAAGATTTATCAATACAATTTGAAAAAAAAGGATTTGATAGAACAAAGATTAAACCTATAGGCATTCCAGTTTCAAAAGAATTTTCTATAGAGATAAAAAAAGAGAATTGTTACAAAGAATTAGGATTAGATGAAAATAAAGAATATGCATTAATAATGACAGGAAGTATGGGATTTGGGAATATATTGGAAATAGTAGATTCAGTGTGCAAATATACTGACCAAACAAATATAGTAATTTGTGGTAATAATAAAAAATTACAAAAAGCATTAAAAGAAAAATATACGTTAGATAAAGTAATACCAGTAGGATTCACAAACCAAATAAGTAAATATATGAAAATAAGTGAATTAATTCTAACAAAACCAGGAGGACTTACAACAACAGAAGCAGGCACTATAAATATCCCTATAATTCATACTTTCCCAATTCCAGGATGTGAAAACTATAATGCTAGTTTTTTTGAAGAAAGAGGTATGTCAAAAAACTGCACTACAATTGACGAAATATGTAAAGAAACAAAAAAATTAATTAATAATATGGACATAAGAAATGAGATGATAGAAAATCAAAAGAAATACATAGATAAACAAGCATGTTCAAAGATATGCGATTTAATAATAGAAGAAACTAAAAGGACAAGAGCTGTATAAACACAGAACCAATAGATATTTGAAAAATTAAATCGTTAAGTTTATCTTAATTTGAGTTAATATTTCTCATACGACGTTGTTGAATAGAAAAGAGGAGATATTTATGAGTATTTTAGAATTTATTTTGAATAATAAAAATTATTTAGAAGATTTAATTACAAGAAGTACATATCATTCAAATGCTATTGAAGGAAGTACACTTACTTATGCTGAAACTTATGCTATTCTTTACAATGACAATAGTTTTAAAATTGAAGGGAAAGAACCAAGGGAAATATATGAAGCTATTAATCATAAAAAAGCATTAGAATTAGTTTTTAAAAATTTACAAGACAATGAAAAATTTGATGAAAGATTTATAAAAAAATTAAATGAAATCATAAATAGAGATATTAAAGATACTGAAGGCTATAGAACGGTACAAGTATTTATTCAAGGTAGTGAACATATTCCACCTGAGCCTGAAAAAGTGCCAAATTTAATGATGTATTATATATATAATTACAATCACGATGAACAAAATACATTTGCTAAAATTGCTAAATATCATATTGATTTTGAAAAAATACATCCTTTCGAAGATGGAAATGGAAGAACAGGAAGATTGCTTATAAATTACGAATTACTAAAAAATGATATTCCACCTGTTGTTATACTAAAAGAAGATAGAGTAAAATACTTTGAATTTTTGAAAAACGATGATTGTAATGGTCTAGCTGAATGGCTAAAAGAATTAGTAAATAAAGAAAAAGAAAGAATAGAGAAGTTTGGGTATAAAACATAAAAAAATTCTTCTCAAACACTTGATTTCTTTGTAAATTTATGATATAGTTAAATAGCAATTAAATAATAAGGCAAAAGAGTGGGAAAAACCCACTCTTAACTTTTGAAAATAAGGAGAAATGTGAATTGGCTAAAATTGAGGATAAGGTGGAGAACCTAATTAAAACTAAAGTGCAGGAACTAGGATATAATCTTTATGATGTAGAATATGTAAAAGAGGGAAAGGATTATTTCCTACGTGTATACATTGATAAAGACAATGGTATAACTTTAGATGATTGTGAAATTGTAAGTAATGGAATTACAGAAATTTTAGATAATGCAGACTATATTAAAGAACAATATTTTTTAGAAGTTTCATCACCTGGCGTAGAACGTATTTTAAAAAAAGACAAACATTTAAAGAGCAATATTGGAGCTAATGTTCAAGTTAAACTATTTAAACCACTTGATGGAAAAAAGCAATATGAAGGAATATTAAAAGATTTTGATAGTGATAATATTAAAATTGAAACAAGTTCACAAATATTAGAAATAGAAAGACAAAATATTGGACAAATAAAAACCATATTTGATTGGAATTAAGGAGGAATTTTAAAAAATGAAAAGTAATGAAAACAAAGAATTAATAATGGCAATTGAAGAATTAGAAAAAGAAAGAGGGATTGATAAAAACTATCTATTAGAATCATTAGAAGTTGCACTTACATCAGCATATAAAAAGAATTTTGATTCAGCAGATAATGTGAAAATAGAAATGGATCCTGAGACAGGAGAAATTCACATATATGCACAAAAAGAAGTAGTAGAAAAAGTAGAAGATGATAAATTACAAATATCATTAGAAGATGCAAAGAAAATAGAAAAAAAAGCAGAACTTGGAGATATTATAAATATTGAAACACAACCAAAAAATTTTGGAAGAATAGCAGCAGGAGCAGCAAAACAACATATAATACAAAAGGTAAGAGAGGCAGAAAGAAATTTAATATTTAATGAATATAATGATAGAAAAGGTGAAATTGTAACAGGAATAGTACAAAAAGCAGATAAAGGAACAGTTATAATAGACTTAGGAAAACTAGAAGGTATAATGCCATTAAAGGAGCAAATACCAACAGAACATTATAAAGTAAATGATAAAATAAAAGCATATGTATTAAGTGTAGAAAAAGGAATAAAAGGTATACCACAAGTATTAGTTACAAGAAGCCATCCAGATGTTATAAAGAAATTATTCGAATTAGAAATACCAGAAATATATGAAGGACTAATAGAAGTAAAAGCTGTATCAAGAGATCCAGGGTATAGAAGTAAAGTTGCAGTTTATTCAAAAAATCCAGATATCGACCCAGTAGGCTCTTGTGTAGGTTCAAAAGGAATAAGAATACAAAATATAATAAATGAAATGAATGGCGAAAAAATAGATGTTATAGAATGGAATGAAGATCCAGCAACATTCATATGTTCAGCTTTATTACCTTCACATGTAATGGCAATTGATATAAAAGAAGATGAAAAATTTGCACAAGTTATAGTTCCAGATGAAGAACTATCATTAGCAATTGGAAAAGGCGGACAAAATGCTCGCTTAGCTGTAAGACTTACAAATTGGAAAATTGATATAAAAAGTGAAACACAATATAGAGAATTAATGGCATATGAAGAAAGCAAAAAGGAAGAAAAAAACCAAGAAGGAAATGAAGAATAATGAAAAAAGCCTTTCAAAGAAAATGCATGGCATGTAATACTAAAAAAGATAAATATGACTTAATTAGAATTGTGAGAAATCCGAATGGAGAAATTCTTATTGATAAATTAGGTAACTTAGATGGACGAGGAGCATATATATGTAACAATATAGATTGTTTAGAAAAAGTTATTAAAACAAATAGAATTGGAAGAGTTCTAAAAAGTAATATAGACAAAAAAATTTATGAAGATATAAGGGGTGTAATTATTGATAACGGAGAAAAAAATCAAAACAGTAAGAAAAGCAAATAAATTAGGAGGTGAGATTATTGGGAAATAAAACAAAAATTCATGAAATAGCAAAAAAAATAGGAGTATCAAGTAAAGAAGTTCTAGAAAGAGCACATTCTTTGGGTATAGAAGCATCATCACATTTAAGTGGAGTTGAAGATGATGAAGCAAAAAAAATAGAAGAAAGTTTTGGAAAAGTAGATAATACAGATGTGAAAAAAACTGAGGAAAAGCCAAAAAAACAAAAAGAAGTAAAAGCAAAAAAAGAGCCAAAAGAACAACCTGTAATAATTAGAAGACAGGTAATCTTAGAAGATAGCGAAGAAAAAAATAAAAAAGCAAAAAAACAAGAAAGTGCTAGAAATAGAGGTATTGGTGTTGTAGAGCGTGATAGAAACAAAGATTACAATATAGTATATAGAAACAAACAAACAAAACCTCTTACTGTGAGTGAACTTTTTGGCAAAAAAGAAGAATCAAAACAAGAAGAACCAAAAGAATCTGACAATATGAAACCAGTGGAAACAGAAGTGGTAGAAACAACCCAAGAAAAATCCAAACCAGAAGAAAAAAATTATAATAAAGAAAATCAGAATAAAAATTATAATAATAGAAATTATAATAATAATTATAACAATAATAATTACAACAATCAAAGAAGACCATTTAATTATAATAATCAAGATAATAGAAACTACAATAACAGAAATAATAATGGCTTCCATCAAAATAATTTCAACAATAGAAATAATAATTTCAATAAAGATAGACAAGGCAATAACAATAGACCATTTAATAATAGAAACAATGGAAACTACAACAGACTAAACAGATCTCTTGATGAAAGGGGTATTGAAAAAAATATTAAAAATATAATGGCATCTGATGTTGTTGAAAAAGAAAGTGTAAGAGAATATTCAAACAGAGCAATAGACAAACAAAAAAATAATAGCAGATATGATGACAACAGAATGACTAAAAAGAATAAAAACAGAAGAAACAATTACGATGAAATAAGTAGTCATAAACTTAAAGATTTAAAACAAGAAAAGGGACTTTCAAATATGTTTACAGAAGGTTCAATGTTAGATTATTATGACCTAACTACTGCTAGAGGAAAAAAGAGCAAAAAGAAAAACAACAATCAAGAAGAAAGAAACAAACAAAAAATATTCCAATTAACAGAAATAACAATACCAGAAACAATTACAGTAAAAGACTTAAGTACAGAATTAAAGAAAACAAGCAGTGAAATTATAAAAAAACTATTAGGTTATGGAATAATGGCAACAATTAATAATGAGGTTGATTTTGATACAGCTTTCTTAATAGCACAAGAATTTGGAATAACTGCACATAAAAAAGAAGTTGTAACAGATGAAGACATCCTATTTGATGATAGTGAGGATAATCCAGAGGATTTAAAACCAAGACCACCAGTAATAGTAGTTATGGGACACGTAGATCATGGTAAAACATCATTATTAGATGCTGTAAGATCAACAAACGTAATTGAAGGTGAAGCTGGAGGAATTACACAACATATAGGTGCATACAAAGTAAAAATAAATGATAGAGAAATAACATTCCTAGACACCCCAGGACATGAAGCATTTACATCAATGCGTGCTAGAGGTGCACAAATAACAGATATAGCAATACTAGTAGTTGCAGCTAATGATGGAGTAATGCCACAAACAATAGAAGCAATAAATCATGCCAAAGCAGCAGGAATACCAATTATAGTAGCAATTAATAAAATAGATGTTGACGGTGCAAATATTGATAGAGTAAAACAAGAATTGATGGAATATGAATTAGTACCAGAAGAATGGGGAGGAGACACAATATTTGTTCCAATTTCAGCAAAGAAAAAACAAAACATAGAAACATTATTAGAAATGGTATTATTAGTTGCAGACATGCAAGAATTAAAAGCAAATCCTAAAAAACAAGCAAAAGGTGTTGTAATAGAAGCAAAATTAGATAAAACAAAAGGAGCAGTTGCAACAATGCTTGTACAACGTGGAACATTAGATGTTGGAGATACAATCTTAGTTGGTTCTACAATTGGTAGAATAAGAACTATGACAGATGAAAAAGGTAAGAAATTAAAAAAAGCCGGACCATCTACACCAGTTGAAATAACAGGATTTACAGAAGTACCAGAAGCAGGTGAAACATTCTATGAAGTAAAAGATGAAAAAACAGCAAAACACTTAATGGAAAAAAGAAAACGTCAAGCAAGAGATAAAGCATTAAATGCTACTAAGAGAGTAACATTAGATGATTTATTTAATCAGATAGAAAAAGGAAATCTAAAACAGTTAAACATAATTGTAAAAGCAGACGTGCAAGGTTCTGTAGAAGCTGTAAAACAATCATTAGAAAAATTATCTAATGATGAGGTAAAAGTAAAAGTAATACATGCAAATGTTGGTGCTGTTACAGAAACAGATGTTACACTTGCAAAAGTTTCAAATGCTATAATAATTGCATTTAATGTAAGACCAGAACCATTGGCAAAAGATATGGCAGAAAAAGACCAAGTAGAAATAAAACTATATTCTGTAATTTATAATGCAATAGAAGATGTTGAAGCAGCTATGAAAGGAATGTTAGACCCAGTATATAAAGAAGCGATAATAGGAAATGCAGAAGTAAGACAAACATTTAAAATATCAAATGTTGGAACAATTGCAGGATGTTATGTAACAAATGGTAAAGTAGCAAGAAATGCTGGAGTAAGAGTATTAAGAAATAATGTCGTAATACATGAAGGTAAATTAATTTCATTAAAAAGAATGAAAGATGATGTAAAAGAAGTAGCAGCAGGATACGAATGTGGTGTGCAACTTGAAAACTTTAATGATATACAAGAAGGAGATGTTATTGAGGCTTTTGTTATGGAACAGATTAATAAGTAAAGTAATTACATTACTTTACTTATTAATGAATAATGAATAGTGAATAGTGAATAGTGAATAATTAATAATTTTGGTGAGGTGTGGAGAATGCAGAAGAGTACGGGTTCTAATCGTATGGGTAGAGTAAATGAGGAATTAAAGAGAGAGTTGAGTAATATAATTAATTATGAGGTCAAGAACTCTAATGTGACGGGGATGATTAGTGTTACAAAGGTGAAAACATCGCCTGACTTAAAGTATGCTAGAGTAAGTGTGAGTATTTTGAATTCAAGAAATATAAAGCAAACTTTAGCAGGGTTAAAAGCCGCTTCTGGCTTTATAAGAAGCAGAATAGCTGAGACGATGAATTTAAGAGTAACACCAGAACTTGTTTTTGAATTAGATGAAAGTCTAGTATATGGAGAAAAAATAGATAAGATTTTAGAAGAAGTAATGAAAGATATAAAAACAGATGACTAAATAATTATCAAAAGCCAAATGATGGCAGAAATGAGAGGTAAAAATGACTTTAGATAATATAAAGGAAGAAATACTAAATAGTAAGAATATAGTTATATTAACGCATGAAGTGCCAGATGGAGATGCAATTGGCAGTAGTTTAGCAATGTATATTGGATTAAAACAATTAGAAAAAGACGTAGATGTTGTTATACCAAAGTTTTCTAAAACATATAAATTCTTACCAGCAGTAGATGAAATAAAAGAGCAGGGAAGAATGGAAACTTATGATTTAGCAATAGCATTAGATTGTGGAGATATAAAAAGACTTAATGGATTTTCAAGATACTTTGAATACGCAAATTGCAAAATATCAATAGACCATCATGAAGCTAATACAATGTTTGCCGATTATAATTTCGTAAATCCTACAGCACCAGCATGTGCACAAATATTAATAACTGTTTTAAAAGCACTAGGCATAGAAATTACAAAAGATATTGGAACATGTTTACTTACAGGAATTATCACAGACACAGGAGGATTTAGATATCAAAATGTAAAACCAGAAACATTTGAATTTGCTGCTGAACTTTTAACAAGAGGTGTAAATGTATCAGAAATTTATAAAAAAGCATTGCAAACAATTCCAATAGAAAAATTTGAATTAAGAAAAATAGCAATGAATAGAGTAGAAATATTAGAAGAAGGTAAAATAGCATTTACATATATAACAAAAAAAGATGAAGAAAAAACTAAATCAGAAGACCATGATGGAATTGTTGAAATAGGAAGAGATATTGAAGGAGTAGAAGTTTCTATATTCTTAAGAGAAACAGGTGAAAATGAATACAAAATTTCATTACGATCTAATGAAAATGTAAATGTGTCAGATATATGCCTTATGTTTAATGGAGGAGGACATATGAGAGCAGCTGGAGGAACAATAAATTTACCTTTCGAAAAGGCAAAAGAAAAAATTATAGCAGAATGTAAAAAACACTTATCTGAAAACTAATTTAGCTTTATTCATATAAGTAAGAGGAAGTTATAAAAATGGATGGAGTTTTAATAATAAACAAACCAAAGGGGTATACCTCACATGATATAGTAAATATAGTAAAAAAAGAGCTAAATATAACCAAGGTAGGTCATGCAGGAACTCTTGACCCAAATGCTACAGGAGTTTTACCAGTGTTGATAGGAAATGCAACTAAGATATCTAAATATTTGATTGAACATGATAAAGTATATATTGCAGAATTAAAACTAGGAGAAAAAAGTTCAACAGGGGATTTAGAAGGTGAAATTATAGAAAAAAAGAGTGTACCCAAACTAAATGAAGATCAAATAAAAGATACTCTAAAATTATTTCTAGGAAAACAACAACAAATACCTCCTATGTATTCTTCTATAAAAATAAATGGCAAGAAAGCATATGAGTATGCACGTAAAGGTTTAAAAGTAGAAATGGAACCAAGAGAGATTGAAATAATGAATATATCTTTAATGAAATTTCAAGATAATATTATAACTTTTAAAGTAAAATGTTCGAAAGGGACATATATACGTGTATTATGTGAAGACATTGCTAAAAGTCTTGGAACAGTTGGATTAATGAAAGAATTATGTAGAATAAAAGTAAATGAGTTTGATATAAAAAATTCTGTTACTTTAGATGATATAAAAAATGGAAATGTACAAGTTATAAATATAGAAGAAATATTTAAATTGCAATCTTGTATAAAACTAAATAATAGAGAAACTAAACTTTTTCTAAATGGAGTGAAACTTTCTAATAATAAATTAGATGGATTATATCGAGTATATAATAATAACGTTTTCTTAGGATTAGGAATAGTAAGCAATAACTTACTAAAAAGAGATGTTATAATAATATAGAATGTTATAATTGAAAAAAGTATTGCAAAAAAATTGATTATATAATAAAATTAAAATATAAATTATTTAATTAATTTTGAAGGGAGGGAAACAAAAGATGTTTGGGTATTTTATTACAGCACTTGCAGGAATATTTTGGATATTTAGATTAATTGTTGCATTAATGTTTACTACAGATGCAAGCTTTCCAATAGTACCAATAAATATGACATTTGAGATAATCGTATTATTTGTAACTTTTGTATGTATAATTTTTATAGCAAAAGAAAAAATGATAGGAGCCGTAATATATTTAATTGCACAATGTGCATATTTTGGAGTAGATGCATATAAAGCACTAGAGGTTATAACATCTGGTCAAGCTGTGCAAACATCAAATTATATAACACTATTTATATCATTTATAGCTATAATAATACCAGTACTTGCAATTATGAACATTGGATTAAGTAGTGGTAAAAAAGGTAGTATGAAAAATAGAAAAACCGATTGGTTTTATGGGACAACAGACTATGACAGAAATCTTGATGATAGAGCAGATAAAAATCAATATAAATTTTAGTTATAACGTGTATGGGCGAGCAGTGTTCGTCCATTTTTCAAAAAACTGATAACAAAATAACTATTTAAGGAGGCAGTAATAAAGATGAATGATAATTGGCAAAATTCGACCAATATTAATTGGTATCCAGGGCATATGCTAAAAACAAAGAAACAGATAATGGAGGACTTAAAGTTAATAGATGTAATTATTGAAATACTAGATGCACGTATACCACTTGCTAGTCAAAATCCTGATATAAAGCAAATAACAGCGAATAAAAAGAAAATAATTGTATTAAATAAAAGTGATTTAGCAAATGAAGCTGAAACAAAAAAATGGATAGAATTTTTTAAAAATCAAGGAATTATAGCAATTGCAACAGATTCAAACCTTGGAAAAGGTGTTAAAGAAACACTAAAATTAGTACAAGAAGTTATGCAAGAAAAATTAGAAAAAGCTAGTATGAAGGGAATAAAAAACAAAAACATTAGAATAATGATTTGTGGAATTCCAAATGTTGGTAAATCATCATTTATAAATAGAATGATAAATAAGAAATCAGCAGAAGTGGGAAATAGACCAGGTGTTACAAAACAAAAACAATGGGTTAGAATATCAACAAATATAGAACTATTAGATACACCAGGTGTTTTATGGCCAAAATTCGAAAATCAAGATATATCTTTAAAATTAGCTTATACAGGAACAATTAAAGATGAGTTATTAGATAAAACAGAAATTGCATATAATTTGTTAAAATATTTAGAAAAAAACAATAAAAAAGAACTTTTTGAAAGATATAAATTGACAGACCAAGAAATTAATAGTATAATATCTGAAGATGATGATATAATTAAGCTTATGTATTCAATTGCAAAAAAACGTGGTGCAATTATTTCAGGTGGAGAAATAGATTATGAGAGGACATCAGCTATAATATTAAACGATTTTAGAACTGGAAAAATAGGAAGAATAACATTGGAGAAGGTAGATGGATAATAGAGGAAAAGTAAATACAATGTCACCATTAACATGGGCATATATAGGAGATGCTGTATATGAATTATATATACGAAATCATCTAGTAGAAACAACAAATTTAAAGCCAAATAAATTGCATAAAGAATCTATAAATTTTGTGAAGGCAAAATCACAAGCACAAATACTAAATGAATTAAATGAATATTTAACAGAAGAAGAAAAAGAAATAGTCCGTAGAAGTAGGAACACACAAAATCATCATCTACCTAAAAATGCAGATCCAACGGATTACATGTATTCAACAGCATTTGAAGGATTAATAGGATATTTATATTTATCAAAACAACAAGAAAGGTTAAATGAAATACTAAAAAAAGTACTAGAAATAAGAAAATGATACTAAATAATAGCATGATGTTAGTACTGCTATGGTTTAACATCTGCATATAAACATGGCCCGTTGGTCAAGCGGCTAAGACGCCACCCTCTCAAGGTGGAATCATGGGTTCGATTCCCGTACGGGTCACCAGAGGTTATTTTTTTAATGAATAGTGAATAATTAATAATTAATAATTGAGGTGGCAAAAATGTTTTACATTTTTGCTGTTTAATTTATTAGGAGTAAAATTATGAGTAATGTAGAGTTGTTGTCTCCAGTTGGAGAATGGGATTCATTGGTTGCAGCGGTGCAGAATGGGGCAAATGCGGTATATTTTGGGGCAAATGAATTTAATGCAAGAATGAATAGCAAGAACTTCAATAGAGAAGAATTGAAAAGAGCAATAGAATATGCCAAATTAAGAAATGTAAAAACTAATTTGACATTAAATATTTTAATAAAGGATAAAGAGTTTGTGCAAGCAATAGAATTGGTTAAGTATGCATATGAATGTGGAATTGATGCTATAATTGTACAGGATTTAGGATTAGCAAGAGAGATTATAAAATTGTTTCCAGATTTAGATGTACATAGTAGTACACAAATGACAGTATATAATATAGATGGTGTAAAAGAGATAGAAAAACTCGGCTTCAAAAGGTGTGTACTAGCTAGGGAACTTTCATTAGATGAGATTAGAAATATATGTAGTAATACAAATATAGAAATAGAAGTTTTTATACATGGAGCACTTTGCATATGCTATTCAGGCCAATGTTTAATGAGCAGTAGTATTGGAGGAAGAAGCGGAAATAGAGGAAAATGTGCAGGTACATGTAGATTACCATATACATTATTAAAGAACGAACATATGGTTGAAAAAGGACATTTATTAAGTTCAAAAGATGTGTGCACACTAGATATATTGCCAGAACTAATATCAGCAGGAATAAAATCATTTAAAATAGAAGGGAGAATGAAATCGCCAGAATATGTTGGATTAGTTACATCAATATATAGAAAATATATAGATTTAGCAAATAGTAATAAAGAATATATAGTAGATGAAAAAGATAGAGAAAAGTTAATGCAGATATTTAATAGAGGAGGTTTTAGTACAGGTTATCTAAAAGGAAAATTAGGTAAAGAAATGATGTATAAGGATAAACCAAATCACATGGGGATATATATAGGAAAAGTTTTAAACTATAATTATAATAAAGGATATGTTAAGTTTAAAACAGAAAAAGAAATATTATTAGGAGATAGTATTTCTATAAATGATGCATCATGTAGGATATCAGAATTAATGATAAGTAATAACAATATAAAGGTTGCAAATTTAGGAGAAATTGTAACATGTGGTAGAATAAATGGAAAAATACATGTTGGAGATAAAATATATAGAACAGTCTCAACAGCTCTAAACAAAGAAATAGAACAAATATCTCAAAAGGAAAATATCAAAAGAGAAATAGATTGTACAATTAGAATAAAAGAAAAAGAACCTATTGAACTTTGTATAAAAGATAGGAAAATAGGAATATTAGTGAAAAAGATTGGTGCAATTCCAGAAAAAGCAGAGAAACAAGGACTTACTGTAGAAAGGATAAAAGAACAATTGTCAAAACTTGGCAATACAGTATTTAAAATAGCAAGTATTGATATAGAATTAGGTGATAAAGTAATAACATCAATAAGTAATATAAATGAAATACGTAGGGAAGCGGTGCAAGAGTTAGAAAAAGCAATAACACAAACATTTATGCGTAAAGAAATAAAAATAAATATGCCTTCACACGCATTAACTAAGAAGTTACCTAAAATAGTACAAGTAAGTTTGTGCTTAAATAATATGAGCGAAACTTTAAATTATGAAAAGCTAAATGGAGCGGATAATATATACATCCCACTAAGATTTTTCATTAATCCGAAATTTAAAAGTCAAATTCAAGTTCTAATGGATAAGTTTAATGTATTTTTACTTATGCCAACAATTAGCAAAGGAAACTATGAAAAAATAGATTTACAAAAAGTTTTAAAGAATAATATAAAAGGTGTTGTTATATCTAATTTATCACAAATAGAATATTTTAATGGAATGGCAAAGATAGGAAATTACACATTAAATATTAGTAACAATTATACAATTAATGAACTTCAATCTCTAGGCATAACAAAATATATAACATCACCAGAATTTGATAAATATACTATACAAAATTTAAACAACGATATAGACAAAGAGGTTATAGTATATGGTAGAACCCTTATTATGACAACAGAATATTGTGCAATAGGAACATATAAAAATTGTTCTGGAATTTGTGAGAATGGCAGATACAAGTTAAAAGACAGAATGGGTTTTGAATTTCCTATAATAACCGATAGAATAAATTGTAATAACCTTATATATAATTCAAAAATAACATCTATTGAATGGAACGATTTAAATGTAAACTCAATAAGAATAGATATTTTAGATGAAAATATAGAAGAGATAAATGAAATTATCAAAATACATAAAACTGGAAAACGAATGGAAGGCAAAGATTATACAAATGGAAATATAAATAGAGAAATTTAAAACAAATTACTGATATAGTTGTAAAATTACTTCAAAAATAAAAATTCAAAAAAACAATTGTCCTAGATATTAAATTATGATATAATATGTAACATAAAAGCAGAAAAAAGAGGAAGGAAAAGAATTATGGCAGAATTTTCACCTATGATGCAGCAATATTTAAGCATAAAAGAGCAATACAAGGATGCAATACTTTTCTTTAGACTAGGTGATTTCTATGAAATGTTCTTTGAAGATGCAATACTGGCTTCAAGGGAATTAGAAATAACACTTACTGGTAAAGAATGTGGACAAGAAGAAAGAGCACCAATGTGTGGTGTACCATTTCATGCGGTAGATAACTATGTTTCTAAATTAATTGAGAAAGGATATAAGGTAGCTATATGTGAACAGCTAGAGGACCCTAAAGTAACGAAGGGTATGGTAAAACGAGATGTTATAAGAATAGTAACACCAGGAACTGTAATTGAAAGTAATATGCTAGATGAAAAGAAAAATAATTACATAATGTCTGTTTACAAGAAAGGAATTTATTTTGGAATAGCTATATGCGACGTATCTACTGGAGATTTCTACTCAACAAAAATAGTAGAAAATAATAATTTCGCAACACTATTAGACGAACTTGCAAAATTTGGCCCAGCAGAAATTGTTGTAAATAGCTTTTTATATAGCTCAACAGAAGAGATAAATGAAATAAAGAAAAGGTTTAATGTATATATAAATAATTTTGATGATGAAAATTTCAAAGATGATAAAGAAACATTGTTAAAAAATTATAACATTGAATATGAAAATAAAAAAATAGAAAATCTAGATGATTATCAATTAGAAACTGTTGCTATAAATGGTTTGCTTGCATATTTAAGACAAACGCAAAAAATGAAACTAGAACATATAAACCATATAAAGTTTTATAACCTACAAAAATATATGGCATTAGATATAACAGCAAGACGAAACCTAGAATTATTAGAAAGACAACATGATAAAGGCAAAAAAGGAACTTTACTTTGGGTGTTAGACAAAACTTCAACATCTATGGGTGGAAGAATGCTTAGAAAATGGATAGGCGAGCCATTATTAGATGTTGGTGAAATAAATAGTAGGTTAGAAGCGGTAAAAGAATTAAAAGATAACAGTATTTTAAGAGGAGAATTACAACAAGTTTTAAAAAAAGTATATGATATAGAAAGATTAGTAGGTAAAATATCATATGGTAATAGTAATGCTAGAGAAATGAATGCATTAAAAAATTCATTAATGCAACTACCTTCAATAAAAGAATTACTAAAAGAAGCTAATTCAGAATTACTTAAAAAATTAGAAATAAATTTAGATACATGTGAAGATTTGGCCAAACTAATAGATAGTGCAATTATAGATGATCCACCAATAACCATAAAAGAAGGTGGACTAATAAAAGAAGGTTATAATTCAGACGTAGACGAATACAAAAAAGCTTCAACAGAAGGTAAACAATGGCTTTTAGAATTGGAACAAAGGGAAAAAGAAACAACAGGAATAAAAAATCTAAAAATAGGATTTAACAAAGTATTTGGATATTTTATAGAAGTAACAAAATCAAATTTAAGTTTAGTACCAGATAGATATATAAGAAAGCAAACATTAACAAATGGAGAAAGATATATAACAGAAGAATTAAACGAGCTAGAAAGCAAAATTTTAGGAGCAGAAGAAAAACTAATAAATTTAGAGTACAAGTTATTCATAGAATTGAGAAATATTTTAGCACAAAATATAATACGTTTGCAAAATACCGCAAATATAGTTGCTACATTAGATGTACTTATATCTTTTAGTACTGTAGCAGAAGACATGAACTATACTTGTCCAATAGTAAATAATGACGGAGAAATTGATATAAAGAATGGTCGCCATCCTGTAATAGAAAAAATGATAGATTCTGGCTCATTTGTGGCAAATGATACATATTTAAATAAAGATACAGACCGCCTTTCTATAATTACAGGGCCAAATATGGCAGGAAAATCTACATATATGAGACAAGTTGCATTAATAACATTAATGGCACAAATAGGAAGTTTCGTACCTGCTTCATATGCAAAAATAGGTATAGTAGATAAAATATTTACAAGAGTTGGTGCATCAGATGATTTAAGCATGGGGCAAAGTACATTCATGGTAGAAATGATGGAAGTTGCAACAATATTGAAAGAAGCAACTGAAAATAGTTTAATAATACTAGACGAGATAGGCAGAGGAACATCAACATATGATGGATTATCAATAGCATGGGCAGTAGTAGAACACATAACAGACAAAACAAAATGTGGAGCAAAAACTTTATTTGCAACACATTATCATGAATTAACAGAACTAGAAAATAAATTAGAAGGCGTAAAAAATTACTCGATAGCTGTAAAAGAAAAAGGAGAAGATATAATTTTCTTAAGAAAAATAGTAAAAGGTGGAACAGATGAAAGCTACGGAATACATGTTGCAAAATTAGCAGGAGTGCCAAAAACAGTTGTAAAAAGATCAAACGAAATACTAAGAAGCCTAGAAAGAAAAAACATGCTAGGACAGAAAAAACAAGAAAACAAAAAACAACCAGAAGGACAACTGGACTTTTATAATTATAAACTAGCTGAAATAGCTCATGAAATAGATAAAATAAATTTAAATGAATTAACACCGATAGACGCTCTTAATACGCTGATGAAAATAAAAGAAAAGATGCAATAAATTGGCATCTTTTCTTTGTGTTTTCATCAGCGTTAATGAATAATGAATAGTGAATAGTGAATGATGAATAATTTTTTTTACTTCTTTTACTTTTTTAATTTTTTGTTTTTTTGGATTTTATTGTGTTTAGTGTTGATATTAGCATTTTTTTTATGGATAGACATTTATTGATTAAATTGTTGTATAGATTTAAGGAAATATAATTGGATTTTAATAATAATTTTATCCAATATTCTGTTTCTGCACATTCTTTTAATGCGATGTGCATTTTAGAAATAAAATCAGAAGAACTAATAGCATAATTAGCTTCATTAATATTAGCACCTATACTAGTTGCACTACGAATAATCTGTTTAGAAATAATAAACTCTTTTTTATTTTTAACTAAAAAAATCTGCAATCTAATAACATCAGCTGCAAACTCTAAAGACTGCTCCAACAACGGATTCTCCCTCACAACACCCCCCCTTCCTTCGAAGAAGCCCACCCAAAAAAATTATT
This sequence comes from uncultured Clostridia bacterium, assembly GCA_944390405.1. Taxonomy (GTDB): domain Bacteria; phylum Bacillota; class Clostridia; order TANB77; family CAG-508; genus UMGS1781. The sequence goes on from CALXPS010000001.1 coordinate 65,026, forward strand.
CACCATTCATTATTCACTATTCATTATTAATTAGAAAAAACGCCTGTTAAGGCGTTTTTTCTTGGCTGGGGTGGGAGGACTCGAACCGCCGAAATGCCAGAGTCAAAGTCTGGTGCCTTACCACTTGGCTACACCCCAATATATAAATATTTAATTTGTAACTCGTGGGGTGGAAGATGGGACTCGAACCCACGGCCTCTGGTGCCACAAACCAGCGCTCTAACCAACTGAGCTACATCCACCAGAAATTTCATGCTATTAATATAAGCACATGTACTATTTTAAATAATTTTTTCGAGTTTGTCAACACTTTTTAGAAAAAAAGTAAAAATAGTTGACTTTTTTTCTTTGTAATGATATGATTTTATCAAATGATACATAAAACAAAGGAGGACATATCGAAAAATGAGAAAAAATAGTGGAATAACTTTAATAATGTTAATAATATATATAATTTTAACTTTATTAGTTCTAGGTATGCTAAGTGTATTAGGAATGAATTTTAGAAAAAATTTAAATAGTACAAATGAGCAAACCATTCGTGATATTGAATTTGATAAATTAAATTTACAATTATTAAAAGAAACAAAAACAGAAGGAAATGTAATAAATGAAAGTGAATCAAATTCAACTAAAATAGTTTTTTCTAACGGAAATGTATATACTTATAATGAAGCGGAACAAACAGTTTATTTAAATGAAAATATAAAAATAGCAGAACATATTGAAGCTTGTACATTTAAAATAAAGTCAGTAGAAACAGATGCTTTTAATGAAACTAGAAACTATACAGATAAAAACGGAGATGTAGCTGTAATTCCAGCAGGATTTATGGTTTCTGGATTAGAAGATGAACAAACAATAGATACAGGGTTAGTAATATATGAAGCTGTGCCAACAAAAAAACAAAGATTAAATGTAATAGTTAAAGTAAACGACATGCAAAGGGTAACAGAATATGTTTTAATAAGTGAAGCTAGTGCTATAAACTGGAATGATGGAGCAGAAGTAGCAACAGCACAAACAACATATGACCAATTTGTATGGATACCAATATCACATGAACAAATAAATAATATGTATATTTGCCAAGCAAAAACAGGTTCAAATGGAAATTGTAACATAACAGTAGAAAACGGACAAGCAAAATGCACAACCCACAATTCAAACCTAATGGCAGGAAGACTATATGCTACATCTACTGGAGAAAAATTTGAACAAGGCTATACCGAAGTTTATGACACAACAGGAGAAGGACTAAGAGAGCCAGATGTAGTATCAATTTATGACAACGATAGCACGTATTTAAGCCAACTATCAAGTATACTAGGCTCAGGATACGATACAATGGAAAACTTCAAACAAAGTCTACAACAAGAATATAACGAAGTAGTAAAAAGCGTATATGAAAACCAAGGATTTTATATAGGTAGATATGAAACAAGTGGAATGGTAAATAGTAACACAAATGCAACAGTAAAATCAGTAGCAGGAACAAACATAGGAATAGGCAGTGTAACATGGTATAGAAGGTATGCCCAACAAAAGAAATATGCAGAAAACAACCAATTAACTAGTGTAAAAAGTACAATGATACAAGGGGCGGCATACGACCAAGTAATGAAATTTGTAGAAAATGGAGAAAGACCAGATGGACAACCTTACAATATAACAACAGCAGGAAATGTAGGACATGGTTCAAGTCAAGGTATAACAGGAACATATCAAACAGGAGGATTGAATTATCCAAGTTCAGCAACAGTACCATACAATGACAAAGTAAAAAACATATACGACCTAGAAGGAAACGTATTTACGTGGACTACAGAGGCCCACTCTAGCAACTACAGGGTTGTCAGAGGTCGGTGGTTACGTCGGCAGCAATTCAGCTAGTTGTCGCAGCTACTGCAATCCGATCGGCAGCGACACCATTTACGGTTCTAGCCTCCAGCTTTACGTAGTTCTGTAAGCTAATAGCGATACACCAATTACTGCCACGGACTAGTGGCATGGTAAAAAGTTTGAGTTCAAATGAAAAAAATAAAAAAATACCTCTTGCATATATTACAAATTTGTGGTAATATTAAGAGGTATTTGAAATAGGGGTATAGTGTTAATGGTAGCACATCGGTCTCCAAAACCGCTTGTGAGGGTTCGAATCCTTCTACCCCTGCCAGAGGAAAAACGCCGTGGGCGTTTTTTTATTGTATAGGAAAAATCGAAGATTTTTCCTATACAACAAGGTTAAGCTTCCTTGGTCTGTGCATATTTGCGAAGCAAAATACACATATGGCGAAGCCACTTTTCTTATGAATAGTGAAATAATGTTTTGGAAATTTTTTAGAATATATTTACAATTTGGGCTTGTTATGATATATTAGTTTTACAAATAGACTTTTAATAAATTACTAAATATGGTATAATAGAAAAGAGGAAAACATGGAAGAATTGAATATAAATAATATTAGAAGATTAGTTAAAGAAAACAAATTACGATGGACTAGACATGTAATTGTAAGATTATTACAAAGAGATATATCTCAATCAGACATAAAAGAATGCTTACAAAAAGGAGAGATAATAGAAATGTATGAGAAAAGCTATCCATATCCAAGTTGTTTAGTATATGGTATAGTAAAAGGAGATAAAATATTGCATACAGTTGTAGGATATGATGGAGATAATCTATGGATAATAACAGCATATTACCCAAATAATATGGAGTGGGAAAATAATTTTAAGAAAAGAAGGGAGATTAAATAATGGAAAATTGTTTTATGTGTAAAGGCACAATGGAAAAGAAAAATACTACATTTATGGTAGAATTAAATAATACGATTATAATTATAAAAAATGTTCCTTCACTTGTATGCAAACAATGTGGTGAAGTAGCATATGAAGATAAAATTGCTAGTCATTTAGAAAAACTAGTAAATACAGTAAAAAATGCAATTACAGAAATTACTGTAATTAATTATACTGAAAAAGTTGCATAACTAGTGTTAAAATATTAAACCTAAACCCAAATGTATTATTATATTTGGGTTTTTGTATAAATGAGGTGATTTTTATGACTGAACTTGATAAGAAAAGTTTAGAAAATGCAAAAAAATTATTTTCAAGTAAGCAAATTGATAATATTGAAGTAGGAACGGTTAAAGGATTACAACAAATTCATAAATACTTATTTGATAATTTATATGAGTTTAAAATCTTTTTTTAAGGGAATTGATGCTTCATATTATTATGAAACTGATGAATAAAATAAATGAAATTACCATTCAGACTTACAACCATGAAGTCCGCCAAATCTCGTCGGAGTTTCTATTTATCTAAATTTGAGCCCACGCCAGATACGCCTGTCGATGCTTTTCGGGGGTTCTCAAATTTATCTAAATAGAAAGCTCCTGCGTTTGGCTAGTTTGTGCTATTATTTAATTTGATACTGAAAGGTAACTAAATAAGCATAAAAATTTCAAAAATAACTTGTATAAATTCGATATATATGATATAAATTAATGTAGGCAAATTATTGAATTTGTTTTAAGAAACGTTTAATTTTTTTTGGGGAGGAAATGTCCTTATGGAAAGTGTTGAAGCTAATAATCAAAGAACTATTTTAATAGTGGATGATGAACAGCCAATTGTAGATATTTTGGTATATAATCTAAAAAAAGAAGGATATAATACTTTAGAAGCAAATGATGGAGTAACAGCAGTAGATATGGCATTAAATAATAAACCAGATTTAATCTTACTAGACATTATGTTGCCTAAAATGGATGGATTAACAGTTTGCAAAAAGATTAGAAGTAAATATAATATACCTATTCTAATGTTAACAGCAAAAGATGAGGAAATTGATAAGATACTAGGACTTGAATTAGGAGCAGATGATTATATTACTAAACCATTTAGTGTTCGTGAATTAATGGCAAGAATTAAAGCAAATTTACGTAAGTATGAAATAAAAGCAGAACAATATAATACTCAAAAAAATAACTCTACAAATAAAATAATTGTTGCTGGAGATTTAACTTTAGATTTAGATAAAATTGAAGCTAGAGTGGATGGAAAAGTTATAGATTTAACATTAAGGGAATTTGAAGTGTTAAAATATTTAGCTTTGCAAAATGGACAAGTAGTAACAAGAGAAAAACTATTAGAAACAGTTTGGGGATATGAGTATTATGGCGATATAAGAACAGTAGATGTAACAGTAAGAAGAATAAGAGGGAAAATTGAAAAAGATACTTCAGCACCTAAAATACTTGCAACCAAGAGAGGAATTGGTTATTATATAAAAACAGAACAATCTGATGACTAAAAGAAAGGACATTTAAAAAAATGTTTAGAAGTGTACAAATAAAAATAATACTTATTATAATGGTATTAGCAATTATAATGCTATTAGGATATGGAATATTTTCAATAAAAGCAATTCAGCAAGCTTCTATATCAAGAGATTTGATAAAACAGAATATAGTTATTTTGATAATAACAACTATTTCTTTTATAATAATTTCAGTAATAATAATTTGGTTTACATCTAAGATGATTACTAGACCTATATATAAATTAATTAAAAGTGCTGAAAAAATTACTGAAGGGGAGGAACTAAAAGCCCCAACACAATTTGAAAATACTAAAAGAAATACTGAAATAGATGAACTTATAAATGCTTTTGAAACAATGACAAAAGGATTAAAAGAAAATTTAAATGAAGTTACAAGACAAAAAAAGCAAATAGAAACAATATTACAACATATGACAGATGGAATTATTGCTTTTAATTTAGAGGGAGAAATAATACACATTAATCCAGCAGCTATAAAATTATTGAAAATAACAGAAAACAGGAAAAATTTTAATGATATATTTAAAGATATTGATACAGATATAAATTTAGAAAAAATAATATATTTAGAAAATTGGACAACTTCTGAAAAGAAAATTAACATTCAAGATAAATATTTAAAGGTCTTTTTTGCATCATTTAAAAACGAACTTGATAGACCAGCAGGGGTTATAGTACTAATACAAGATATAACTGAACATGTAAAGCTAGATAATATGCGAAAAGAATTTATTGCAGATGTATCACATGAATTAAAAACACCACTAACGTCTATATTAGGATATGCAGAGACATTATCAAATTCAGCATATGATCCAGAAATGCAAGAAAAATTTTTAAAAGTTATAACTTCTGAATCTGTAAGAATGACAAAACTTGTAAATGATTTACTAACACTTTCAAAATATGATAATGAAGAAACAAAATGGGAAAAAGTTGAATTTAGTTTAGGTGATTTAGTAAAATCATGCCAGGAAAATTTACAAATTGAAATAGATAGAAAAAAACAAAAGGTAGAATGTTTTGTAACTGCTAATGTACCAACAATATATGCAGATAAAGACGGAATAGAAAGAGTAGTATTGAACATTTTAACAAACAGCATTAAATATACAGAAGAAGGAGGAACTATTAAAATATATGTAGGGTTTGTGTATAATGATGCATATATTAAAATAATTGATAATGGTATAGGAATACCAGAAAAAGATTTAGAAAGAATATTTGAAAGGTTTTATAGGGTAGATAAAGCTCGTACACGTAAAATGGGAGGAACAGGCTTAGGGTTATCAATAGCCAAAGAAATACTAGATAAAAATAGTGGAAGAATTGATATAAAAAGTGAAGTAGGAAAAGGAACAGAAGTTGTTATTACAATACCTACTATTTTAAAAACAGAAACTTAGAGAAAGAAGGAATATAAATGAATCCAAAGCTAAAAAATGCATTAGAATGGACATATTGTATAGTTATTGCTATAATTATTGCATTAGCAGTAAAATATTTTATAGGAACACCTACTGTAGTTAGACAAACTTCAATGAATAATACTTTACAAGAAGGTGAAAGATTGTGGCTAAACAGATGGCATAGAACTGTTAATGGGGAATATGAAGTTGGAGATATAATCACTTTTGAAGCTCCAAGTGAAATATATCCATCACTTATGGAAATTAATTTTGATTATCCTGTTGCAAAATATGAATACGAACCAAAAGGATTATTAAAAAAATTTGCATATTATATTTTAGAAACAACTAAAACTAGCTATATTAAACGAGTTATAGGAGTAGAAGGAGATTATATAAAAATTGAAAATGGTAAGGTGTATAGAAACGGAGAAGAATTACAAGAAAACTATTTAGCAGAAGGGGTTATTACTAAAAGTAAAACATATTCAGATATTACAGTTCCAGAAGATTGTGTATTTGTTATGGGCGACAACAGAGAGCATAGTATAGATAGTAGAGACTTTGGTTGTATACCAATAAGCAAAGTAGAAAGTAAAGTTGCTTTTAGATTTTGGCCATTAAATAAATTTGGAAAGATAGAGTAAACATATGTTTAATAATATAATTGGGAATGAACTTAATAAACAAGTATTAAAAAATATTGTAAAAAATAATAATATTTCTCATAGTTATATATTTGCTGGCATATCTGGAATTGGAAAATTTATGTTTGCAAAAGAATTTGCAAAAGCAATTTTATGTAGAGAAAATGTAGAAAAACCTTGCAATAACTGTAAATCATGTGAAAGTTTTAATAATTTGAATAATCCAGATGTTATAATTATTGATGAAAAAGAAAATAGCATTAAAACTGAACAAATTAAGGACTTAACTAATAATGTTTTAGAAAAACCTATTCAAGGCAATAAAAAAATATATATTATAAATAATAGTGAAAATATGACAAAAGAAGCTCAAAATACTCTACTAAAGACTTTAGAAGAGCCTCCAGAATACATAATAATAATTCTAATAGCCAATAATGAAAATTTATTGTTAAACACTATAAAATCAAGATGTGTAACAATTACATTTAATAAATTATCTAACGATGAGATAAAACAATATTTCAAACATACTTTAGAAGTAGTAGATGATAACATGCTTAATGCTTTTGGAGGAAGTATAGAAACAGCATTAATACTTAAGAATAAAAAAGAAATATTTGCACAAATAGATGAAATATTTAAAAATATAGAAAACATGAATGAATTACAGATATTAAATATTAAAGATACAATTTTTAAAGATAAAGATGATGTATTTTATATTTTAGATTACATAAATACAATATTTTACGACAAAATAATAAAAAACATATATAATGCAGAAAAATATGTAGCTTGTATAAAAATAATTGAAAATACAAAATTAAGGTTAAAGAAAAATAATAATTATGATATGGCGATAGATAATTGTTTATTTACAATTGAGAGGAGTTTAGAAACAAATGGCTAATATAATAGGAGTTCGATTTAAAAAAGCAGGCAAAATATATTTCTTTGATCCAGATGGAAAACAAGTTGAAGCTGGAGAACATGTAATAGTAGAAACTTCAATGGGGATGGAATATGGGGAAGTAGTTATAGCAAATAGACAACTGCCACAAGAAAAAATTGTGGCACCATTAAAGAAAATAATAAGAGTAGCAACAAAACAAGATGCCAAACAAAATACAGAAAATAAAAAACAAGAAAAGGAAGCTTTTAAATTATGCGAGAAAAAAATAAAAGAGCATAATTTACCAATGAAGCTAATGGATGTAGAATTTAAATTTGATAAAAGCAAAATACTATTTTTCTTTACAGCAGATAACAGAATAGACTTCAGAGAACTAGTAAGAGATTTAGCAGCTATTTATAAAACAAGAATAGAGTTAAGGCAGATAGGTGTAAGAGATGAAGTAAGACGTTTAGGAGGAAATGGAGTTTGTGGTAGAGAGTTATGTTGTTGTTCTTTCTTGGGAAATTTCGCAACAGTTTCAATAAAAATGGCAAAAGAACAAAACGTATCTTTAAATCCTTCTAAAGTATCTGGCAATTGTGGTAGACTAATGTGTTGTTTGCAATATGAGCAAAATGCATATGAGGACAAACTAAAAAGACTTCCAAAGATTGGGGCAATAGTAAAAACTGCTGATGGAGAAGGAGAAGTTTGTGGGCTAGAAACATTAAAGGAAATAGTAAAAGTAAAGTTGAAAGATGGAGATGAAACTTTCTTTAGAAAATATAATGCAAAAGACATAAAAATAATAAAAAATATAGAAAAAGAACAAGATCAAGAAGTAATAGATGAAGAAGACTTAAAAGAATTAAAGAAAATGGAAGAATTAGACAAAAATGAAAATAAGAATTCTTAATATATGTTATTAATATTAACAGGGACAAAACCTTGTAAAAATATATATTGTAAAGGAGGGAATGAAAATGGCATATAGAATAACTGATAAATGTATAAGTTGTGGAGCTTGTGCTGCAGAATGTCCAGTATCTTGCATATCACAAGGAGAATCTACTTATGTTATAGATAAAAATGCATGCATAGGATGTGGTACATGTGCCGGTGTATGCCCAGTAAGTGCTCCAGAAGAAGAATAATAAAAGTACTTAACTAAGAAATTATTAAAAACATATTGGCAGATATTAAATATCTGCCAAAAATAATATGAAGTTTTTACAAAATATTTTTTATTTTAATATTTTTTTAAGAATTAAACTATATAATATGTAACATAAACAACAAGTAAATACCCAAAATATCACCCCAAATATTTGGAATAAAAGATTATAGTTTAATCTTTTATTCTATTTTTTTGCTTTAATGATGAAAGGAATGATGATTTTATGAGATATTATTTTACATCAGAAAGTGTAACAGAGGGCCATCCAGATAAATTGTGTGACTATATTTCAGACAGTATTTTAGATGAATGTTTAAAACAAGATAAAAATTCCAGAGTTGCAGTAGAAACATTTGCTTCTAAAGACAATATAACAATTGCAGGGCAAATAACTTCAAATTCGGAATTTAACATAGAAAAATTAACAAGAGAAATAATAAAAAAAATAGGATATGATAATGCTAAAACAGATATAGATTATAGAACTTGTAATATTTATACAAATATTACAAAACAAAGTTCCGATATAGCTTTAGGTGTAGATACAGGTGGAGCAGGAGACCAAGGAATGATGTTTGGCTATGCTTCAAATGAAACCGAAAATTACATGCCATATGCAATAAGCGTGGCACATAGATTATCTCAAAGATTAACTGAGGTGCGCAGAAATGGAGAACTTTCATATTTAAGACCAGACGGCAAAACTCAAGTAACAGTAGAATATGAAGATGATAAACCAATAAGAATAGAAACAATATTAATATCTACGCAACATACAGAAAATGCCGATATTACACAACTAAAAAAAGACGTTATAGAAAAAGTTATAAACAAAATAGTGGACCACAATATGATAGATGAAAATACTAAAATATACATTAATCCAACAGGAAGATTTGTAATAGGAGGACCTTTAGGAGATACAGGATTAACAGGAAGAAAAATAATAGTAGATACTTATGGAGGATATAGTCGCCATGGAGGAGGAGCATTTTCAGGTAAAGACCCTAGTAAAGTGGATAGGTCAGCAGCATATATGCTACGACACATAGCAAAAAATATAGTTGCAAATGGATATGCAGATAAGTGTGAAATACAAATTTCATATGCAATAGGTTTGAAAGAACCAATTTCAATAAATGTTAATACATTTGGAACAAGTAAAAGAACAGATAATGATTTAGTGCAACTTATTAGAGAAAAATTTGATTTGACTCCAGAGGGAATAATTAACTATTTAGACTTAAAGAACATAAAATATACTGAAACAACAAACTATGGACATTTTGGAAAAGATAAATTAACTTGGGAAAAAATAATTACATTATAATGGCTAGTTACAAATGGTAACAAAATTTCCTATACAACGACAAAAAAATTAAAAATTTTTCCAAAATGTATTGCAATTTATATATAAATAAATATATAATATATTTATAAACAGAAAATAAAGTGATAACTAATCACGTGCAAGAAAGGAAAGTCAATTACCATGAGAAAATATTTCGGGACAGATGGAATTAGAAGAATAGCTAATACAGAGCTTACACCAGAATTGGTATATAAAGTAGCAAAAGCAGGTGCATATGTTTTATCTAAACATGCAGAACATACACCTACAATTTTAATAGGAAGAGATACAAGAATCTCAGGAACATTAATAGAAAGTGCAATGACAGCTGGATTTTTAAGTTATGGTGCAAATGTAAAATTATTAGGAGTTATTCCAACACCAGGAGTAGCATATTTAACAAAAAAATTAAAAGCAGATGCAGGAGTTGTAATTTCAGCATCACATAATACATATGAATTTAATGGAATCAAATATTTTAGCAATAAGGGTATGAAAATACCAGATGAAATAGAAGAAGAAATAGAAGAAATTTTAGAGTCTGGAGATTTTGAAAAATTAACAGCACATCCAAGTAAAATAGGTTGTTCAGAATATAGGGAAGATTTAACAGATGAATACATATATTTATTAAGAAAAACTTTTGAAGAAAACATAGAGAAAAATTTAAAGCCAGATTTTTGTGTGGCACTAGACGTTGCTAATGGTGCAACATATAAAGTAGCAGAAAAAGTATTTACAAAATTAGGTATAAATTATAAAATAATTAATAATTCACCAGATGGAATTAATATAAATAATAATTGTGGTTCAACACATTTAGAAGGACTTAAAAAATTCGTTATAGATAATAATATGAGCCTAGGAATTGCTTATGATGGTGATGGCGATAGATGCTTAGCTATCGACGAAAAAGGTAATGAAATAGATGGAGATGTATTATTAGCAATATTTGGTGACTATCTAAAAGAAAAAGGGAAATTAAAAAATAATACCATCGTTGCAACAATAATGAGTAATTTAGGATTAAATAAATTTGCAGAAAACCATAGTATAGAGCTAAAACAAACAAAAGTAGGAGATAGATATGTACTAGAAGAAATGCTAAAAAATGAGTATAACTTAGGTGGAGAACAATCTGGGCATATAATAATGTTAGACTATAATCCTACAGGTGATGGAATATTAACATCATTAATGCTAATTCAGATATTATTAGAAAAAAATATTAAAGCATCTGAATTATGCAAAACATTAAAAAAATATCCGCAATTATTAGCAAATATAAAAGTCGAAAATAGTAAAAAAATGTTGTATCTTGAAGATGACGAAATACAAAAAGAAGTGGAAAGAATAAAAGCAGAACTTAAAGAAAATGGTAGAGTTATAATAAGACCATCTGGAACAGAACCACTTATTAGAGTGATGTTAGAAGGCCCTGAACAAAATAAACTTGAAGAATTATCTAAAAAGTTAATAAGTTTAATTAATATAAAATTAAATTAATTTAGGGTGATAATCCCACAAAAGAAAAGGAGGAGAAAGAGATGTTTGTTGTTAATATATCTGAACCTATTACACTACTATTACTTACAGTTGCTACAGTATTATTAATATTTTTAGGTAAAGAGCTTAAGAAAAGTTATATACCAGCATTTGCACTAGTTGCATATTTAATACTTGTAGTAGTTCATAGTGTACAATTAGCTAACTTAACAGAAGAATTCCATGAATTGTATTATCATTTACTAATAAGATGTATAGCAATTGACTGTATAATGATATTTATATCATTCTTTGCATATCTATGGGTAGATGACATAACAAGCAAATTCTACAAAAAGAAAAGCATTGATAACAGCTTAGATTGGTTTTGGAATAAAATTTAAAACATATGAGTGGGACAAGGTTATAGTTGTTCCACTTTAATTTTAAAATAAGAAAGGAACATTTAAGTACAATGAATAAACAAGTTATAATAATTAATGGAACAGGTGGATCAGGTAAAGACACATTTGTAAGATTTTGCTCAGAATTTGCAAAAGTTACAAATATTTCTTCAGTAGATAAGGTAAAAGAAGCAGCTAAAATTTTAGTAGGTTGGAATGGAGAAAAAAATGAAAAAGCAAGAAAATTACTTGTAGATTTAAAACAACTAAGTATAAAATATAATGACTATCCAACTAAATATATACAAGAACAGTACAAAATTTTTGAAAAAAGTGATTCACAATATTTATTTATACATATAAGAGAAATAGAAGAAATAGAAAAAATAAAAAAACTTTTAAATGCAAAAACATTATTAGTGTTAAATTCAAGAGTAGCTTTAATTACAAGTAATAGCTCAGATGCAAATGTATATAAATATGAGTATGACTATAAAATAGAAAACTCTGGAAGTTTAGAAGATTTAAAACAGAAAGCAAAGGAATTTATATATGGATAAAGAAAAAATAGGTTTTTTTGGTGGATGCTTCAATCCTCCAATAAATACACATATAGACATAGCAAATAAATTAGTACAAAATAGTGTTATAGATAAAGTAATATTTGTACCAGTAGGAGACTACTATAAAAAACAAAATTTGGTACCTGCAATACATAGATATAATATGCTACAACTTTCATGCGAAAATTATAAAAATTTAGAAGTTGAAGATATTGCAAGTACCCATAAAGGGATGTTATATGCAACAGATACTTTTGAACTTATACAAAAGAAATATAGTAATACTGCAGATATATACTTTATAATGGGTTCAGATAATTTTCAAAAAATGCCATTATGGAAAAATTATGAGGAAATAATTAAAAAATATAAGTTTATAGTAATAGAAAGATTAAAACATGAAATCCCATGTAATTTATCAAATGTGATATACTTTCATAATAAACATGTGGAAGATATTTCATCTACAAGTATAAGGCACAAATTGCAAAATAGAGAAGATGTAACAGATTGGGTAAATGAAAAAGTATTTTTATATATACAAAAAAATAAGTTGTATATAAGGTAACTATAAATCAAGATATTTTGAAAAATATCTTGATTTTTGTATATAAAAGAATATATAATATATATGTAAAAAATTGACAAGAAAGGATTTTAATACAATTGGAAAATTTAGATGATGTTTTAAATAAAGCAAGTAAATGTTTAAATTGTAAAAACCCAATGTGCAGAAAAGGTTGCCCTATTGCAACTAATATTCCAGCATTCATATCTAAAATTAAAGAAAATAATTACTTAGAGGCATATAATATATTACAAGAAAATAATTTAATGAGTGAAATTTGTAGTACAGTATGTCCTGTAGAAAGACAATGTATGGGTAGTTGTGTAAGGGGAATAAAAGGTGAACCTGTTCAAATAAATTACTTAGAAAGATTCATAAATGATTGGGCAAAAGAAAATAATATAAAATATGAGATAAAATGCAAAAAAAGTTTAAATAAAAAAGTGGCTGTCATAGGAGCTGGTCCCGCTGGACTTGCATGTAGTATAGAACTTAAGAAAGCAGGAGCAGATGTTACAATATTTGAAAAAGAAGATAAATGTGGTGGCATTTTAGAATATGGTATACCAGACTTTAGATTGTCTAAAGATACTATCAAAAATTTAATTGATAAAGTACAAGCTTTAGGAGTAAAAATTAAAACTGGTGTTGAGTTTGGAAAAGATATAGATATAAAAAGCTTACGAAAAGAAGGCTATGAATATATATTTTTAGGAATGGGTGCAGAGAATCAAACTACATATTCTTTAACAAAGGAACAAGCCCATGGGGTATTCAAGTCAGATGAATTCTTGAAGAAATATAATATAGGAAAACATATAGAAAACTTAGGAGTTACAGTTGTAATTGGTGGAGGAAATGTTGCTTTTGATTCTGCAAGAACGGCTTTAAGAATGGGGGCCAAAGAAGTATATATACTATATAGAAGAAATGAAGAACTAATGCCAGCTAGAAAGATAGAATTAAAAGAAGCTATTGAAGATGGTGTTAAAATGGTATTTCAAACAAAAGTAATTGGTGCTAATGTAGTTAATGGAAATATAAACGAAATAGAATGTATTAAAACTAAGATAGAGAATGAAAAGGCAGTAGATATAGAAGGCTCTAACTATATGATGAAAGTTGATACTGTTATTTTTGCAATAGGTTCTAAAGCAAATGAGCAATTATTAAATAACTCGGGCATAAAAACAGAAAACGGCTTAGTATGTGTAGATGAAAATTATATGACAAATATAGACAAAGTATATGCTGGCGGAGATTTAGTAGAAAGCAAATCATCTGTTTGCAGAGCAATTGCAACAGGGAAAAAGGCTGCAAAATCAATAGTTGGGGAATAGTAGAAAGAAGGTGATATATAATGCCAAAACCAATGGTAGCAATAATAGGAAAACCAAACGTAGGTAAATCTACTTTTTTCAATTATATAGTAGGACAAAGGCTATCAATAGTTGAAGATATACCAGGTGTTACTAGAGATAGAATTTATGCAGATACGAATTGGCGTGGTAGAGATTTTACATTAATTGATACAGGTGGAATAGAACCAAAATCAGAAGATATAATTCAAGTAGGAATGAGAGAACAAGCTAATATTGCAATAAATATTGCAGATGTTATAATATTTATAACCGATATAAAGCAAGGAGTAACCGCTTCTGACCAAGAAATAGCTACAATGCTTAGAAAGTCTAAAAAACCAATAGTTTTAGTTTGTAATAAAGCAGATAATTTTGGACAACCAGATCCTGCATTATACGAATTTTATAATTTAGGAATAGGAGACCCATACCCAGTTTCTTCAACAAATGCTTTAGGAATAGGAGATGTTTTAGATGCAGTATATGACCATCTTCCACCTAAAGAAGAAAATGATAATGATAAAGAAATTATAAATGTAGCAATAATAGGAAAACCAAATGTTGGTAAATCTTCTTTAGTAAATAAAATTTTAGGCGAAAATAGAGTAATTGTAAGCGATGTAGCAGGAACTACTAGAGATGCAATAGATTCATATTTCGAAAATGAAGCAGGAAAATATAATTTTATAGATACTGCTGGAATAAGAAGAAAAAGTAAAGTAAATGAGAATATAGAAAAATACAGCGTTATGCGTTCTTTACTTGCAATAGAAAGAGCAGATGTATGTTTACTTTTGATTGATGCCATAGAGGGTGTAACAGAACAAGACACTAAAATAGCAGGTGAAGCTCATGAATCTGGAAAAGGTGTTATAATTGTTGTAAATAAATGGGATGAATATGAAAAAGAAACAGGAACATTAGAGAAATACAAAAAAGAGGTATATAATAGGTTAAGTTATTTACAATATGCACCAATTATCTTCATTTCTGCAAAAACAGGTCAGAGAGTAGACAAATTGTTTAACTTAATAAATAAAGTAGCTAATAATAATGCAATGAGAGTATCAACAGCTACATTAAATCAAGTGATAAATGAAGCAATTGCAATAGTGCAACCACCAACAGATAAAGGAAGAAGATTAAAAATATTGTATGCAACACAAGCACAAACAAAACCACCAACTTTTGTAATTTTTGTAAATAATAAAGAATTATTTCATTTTTCTTACGAAAGATATTTAATAAATCAATTAAGAAGTAATTTCGATTTGGAAGGAACACCAGTTAGAATAATTTCTAGAGAAAAAGGGGAAAAAGAAATATAAATTTTAAAGGAGGAGAAGTATATGTCAGCAGCATACGTATTAGTAGGATTAGTAGCATACTTAATAGGAAGTATTAGTTTTGCAATAATTTTTAGTAAAAAATTTGCAGGTTTTGATGTAAGAGAAAAAGGAAGTAATAATGCAGGAACAACAAATGTATTAAGAACTGTAGGTAAAAGAGCTGCAGCCTTGACATTAATTTGTGATATATTAAAAGGAGTTGTTTCTGTATTACTAGCAATGCTTGCAGCAAATATTTGGAAAGAAACAGATGCAGAACTTATAAAATATCTTGCAGGTTTAATGGCAATAATTGGCCATACATTTCCTGTATATTATGGATTTAAAGGTGGCAAAGGTGTAGCAACATCACTAGGTGTATTATTAGTTGTACACCCTCAAATTGGCATAATTTGCTTAGTATTTGCATTAATTATAATGATTGCAACAAGATTGGTTTCTTTAGGTTCTGTTTTAGCAGCAACTTTATTTCCTATATTAACTGTATTTATGGTAGATAGTTTTGGTGCTAAAATAATTAGTATATTAATTGCATTACTTGTAATATTTAACCATAGATCTAATATTAAAAGACTAAAAAATGGTACAGAAAACAAATTATCTTTTAAAAAATAAATATATAGAAAGGAGAAGTAATGAAAAATATTGCAATTATTGGAAGTGGTAGTTGGGGAGTAGCTCTAGGAATTCACCTAGCCAATTTAGGCAACAATGTTAAACTTTGGTCCTTCACGCAAGAAGAAACAGATTTAATTAATAAAGAAAAAAAATGTAAATTTATTCCTCAAGCTACAATTCCAGAAAATTTATTTTGTACAACAGATTTTAAAACAGCTATTGATGGAACAGAAATAATCTTAATAGTAACACCATCTAAATTTGTTAGAGACACTATTAAAAAATTTGAGCAATATGTAACAAATCAATACATAGTTATATGTTCAAAAGGTTTTGAAGAATCAACTTTGTATACTTTAAATGAAGTGGTTGAAGAAGAACTACCAAACTCTAAAATAGGAGGGCTATCAGGCCCAAGCCATGCAGAAGAAGTTTCAATTGGAATTCCAACAGCACTTGTCATAGCTTCTAAGCATGATGACCTTTTACAAACAGTTCAACAAACTTTTATGAGTGAAACTCTTCGAATTTACACATCTTATGATTTACAAGGAGCAGAACTCGGAGGAGCATTAAAGAATATAATTGCGTTCTGTGCTGGAGCAATTACTGGACTAAAATTAGGTGATAACACATTTGCAGCACTACTTACCAGAGGATTATCAGAAATGTCTAAACTAATTACAAAAATGGGTGGTGAGCCAAAAACAGTATATGGGCTTACAGGCCTTCGGAGATTTAATTGTAACTTGTATGAGCAATCATAGTAGAAATAGGAGAGCAGGAATATTAATTGGTCAGGGTAAAACTATAGAAGAAGCAAGAGAAGAAATTGGAATGACAATTGAAAGTATTGATAATATAAAAACTGCCTATAAACTTTCAAAAAAATATAATGTCGAAATGCCAATTGTAAATACAGTATATAAAGTTTTGTTTGAAGGTTTAGAGCCAAAGGTTGCAATTTCAGACTTGATGACAAGAAATCCAAAATTCGAGGATTAGAATATTTACAAATCAGTCTGGATAGAATATAATAATAATAAATATATGAAAGGAAGGAATAGAAATGGGATTTTTTAGTGATTTAGGAAAAAAAACAAGTGAAACAACAGGAAAAATAGCAAGAGAAACAAAATTAAAGATGAAAATTAATGAGAACAAAGGTAAGATTGAAGACATCTATGAAGAAATTGGGAAAAAAGTATATGAGAAACACATAAGAGAAGAAAATATAGATATTAAAACTGATTTAGCAGAAGAATGTTCAAAATTAGATGCATTATCTAAAGAAATTGAAGATGCAAGATTAGAAATATTAAAATTAAATCAGAAAAAACTATGTAGCAAATGTTCAGCTGAGATAGAGGCTGGTGCTGTTTTCTGTCCAAAATGTGGTGAAAAGCAAACAGCAGAACCTACTATAAAAGAGGAAGCATTAGAAAAACTAGAAAATGCAGAAATACCACCAGAAAAAAAGGAAGAAGCTGAAGCTGTTAAAGAAGATTTAAAAGAGGAAAAACAAGAAAATGAATAATACTAATATGGGTACCTTTCATATAGGTACCTTATTATTTTATCTGCATTAAAATCTGTAATATTTATAAAAAATCCTTCATCTAAGCTTACCCACATATTAATCTTAAAATTCTCATTATTATCTATAAAAACTCCTATTATATCTGCACTTTCAATTGGATTTTCAAAACAGTGTTCCCACTTTAAATCATTATCAATATTTATATTCTCATCATAAAAACTAGATAGAAATCTCTTTATTTCACTTTTCTCATTGCTATATAAATTAACTGTTACACTCATATTAAAATCCTTTCTTTAATATTATTTGTGAAGAAATTTAACTTATACATAAGAATAAAAGGTAATTTTTCGGAAATAATAATTTAAGGTGATTATATAGTGAAAAAAATTTTAATTCTTGTTATTTGCCTATTTTTTTTGGTGGGATGTTCTGATAATACAAGTGATACACAAAGTAAAGACAAATTAACTTCAGAAATAAAGTATTTTAGCTCACATATCGCGAAATTACTTAATGATTTAAATAATATATCATTACAAAACTATGAACTAACATCAAGGAAAGTCAATATAGATAGTTCTTCTAATAATTCAAGTTCTTCTGAAGGAAGTTCTAGTTCTGGATCTAGTTCTAATTCTGGTGGACAATCCCAATCTGGTTCTGGCCAAGGAAGCTCACAAAACAATGATCAATCAGCAGAATCACAGTCAATAACTGTTACTGATATGCAAGCCAATAGTGTATTAAAAACAAATACAGATGATATTAATTGGGATTTAGTTAAAACTGAAATTGAGCAAATAAATACATCTTGGAGTGTTGTAATGCTTGATTTACAGAATGCAAATGTTTCAAATACTGATATAATGGCTTTTAGTAATTTATTAGATAAAACTATTATAAGTATAAAAAATGAAGATAAGAATACAAGCTTAACAAATTTAACTGCTCTATATTCATATATTCCTAAATTTTTAAATTCTGTATCTATGGATAAATCTTTACAAAATATAGAGACAACAAAATATAATATATTTATAGCCTATACAGCTGTTTCGCAAGATGATTGGAATACTGCAAATACAAATATTGCAAATGCAGAAACTAGCTTTTTAAGTGTTCTTAATGATACAAATTATTATCAGAATAGAGAATTTAAAATTAACAAAAGTTATGTATTATTAAAAGATATGCAAAATTCAATTGTAAATATGGATAAAGAACTTTTCTTTTTAAAATATAAGAATCTCATGGAAAGTTTAAATACTTTATAGATACTACTTTAAATATATCTAATTTCAATAATGCATATATGTAAACTATATATTAAATGCTAACCAGATTACTAATAATATATACATCTTTAAGAAGTATAGTAAACTTTAAGTAAATTTTCTAAAAATACCTCTTGGTAAACCAAACCAAGAGGTAGAAAGGGGTTTTTACTTTAAATAAAATAGATTATTGAAAGGATTACTTATCTGATTCTTCTTTTTGAAGCCGAAGTTTCTCAAGCTTTCTACCCATGGCTGGGGACCAGCCTTTTGGATGTTTAAACACTGGCGGTTGAGGAACTGCATCGATTTTGCAAGGATAGCTTGGATTGGCTGTGTACGGATAAGACCGTGTTACTGGAACTGCTTCTTGATTATCCTTTTTTTTCTTTCCCATTTAAAGTCACTCCTTTTAGTAAATTAGCATAAAGCTTATTTTAAATTATACACAATATTTCTTCTATATGCAAGTTTTTTGTAAGTCAGCAAAATGTACATTGCAATATATAATAAATTATTGTAAATCTGTATTTAATTGTGTTATAATATAACATATGTTAAAGTATTTTAGGAGGAAGAATTTTGAAAACTAATATGAAAGAACAACTAGAATTTATAGAAAAAGTGAGAGATCTTAATGGAAATTTTAAAAAATATTATAATATTTTTACTATGGGATGCCAGTTAAATGAAAACGATTCTGAGAAGATTTCAGGAATGTTAGAAGAGATGGGATATAGCTTTACAGAAAATTTAAACATAGCTGATATATA
>CALXPS010000002.1 GCA_944390405.1 uncultured Clostridia bacterium
TTTACGCACTTAAAACTTAGTTATACCAACTAGTTTAAGTGCGTATTTCCATTATTTTACTGTAAAATTCAGGATATAATAATTATTTTTTCAATGATTTTTGTTATTTTTTTGTTAAAATTGGTTACAATTCAGACTTAAAAAATTGATACCACTTTGTAGCCAAAAGCAGGAATTATATGTTCTTTTCGAAAGAAAATAATCAAACAGCCTGCTGCTCAACTCGTGACCCCTTTGACCTTTTGATTTTTTCTTGAGAAAAAACATATAATTCCTGCTTTTGGCGGATTGTATGTCTCTAGTATGAATGGTAACTAAAATTGTAAGGACGAGCAATACTCGACCTTACAGTTTTTTATGAATATTATTTATGAATATTATAATTATTACATTGCTTTTCTGAATAATTCTATAAAGTCTTCTTTTGTAACTTCTCTTGGATTTCCTGGTTTACATGGGTCGTTCATTGCTTTTTCTGCAAGCATTTCAAAGTCCTCTTCTTTAGCACCATAGTCTTTAATTGTTGTATTTATTCCAACAGCTTTGCTTAGTTCAGATATCATCCATACAAATGTATTAATAACATCTTGGTCATTTAAGTTTGCTGCATCTGGTCTACCAATATTAATTAAAATTTCTCTAAATCTTTGTGCTGTTGCTGGGTCTTCTCCATTAAATCTCATTACTGTTGGAAGTAGCATTGCATTTGCTATACCGTGTGGAGTGTCATATACTGCACCTAATTGATGTGCCATTGAGTGAACTATTCCAAGTCCTACATTTGAAAATCCCATTCCTGCAATATATTGAGCCATTCCCATCATTTCAATTGCTTCATCATCTTTATTATTAACAGCAGATGCTAAATATTTAAATATCATTTTTATAGCTTTCATATGGAACATATCTGACATCTCATTATGTGCTTTTGTAATATAGCCCTCAACTGCATGTGTTAATGCATCCATTCCTGTTGCTGCTGCTAAGCTTTTTGGCATTGATGCCATTAGTTCTGAATCAATTATTGCTAATATTGGAATATCGTTTGGGTCTACGCATACCATTTTTATTTCTGCATCTTCATCTGTTATAACATAATTTATTGTAACTTCTGCTGCTGTTCCTGCTGTTGTTGGAAGTGCAATAATTGGCATTCCTCTATTTACTGTATTTGAAGCTCCATTTAATGATTTTATATCACTTCTGTCTGGGTTTGTCATTACAATAGATATCCCTTTTGCTGTATCAATACTTGATCCTCCACCTACCGCAACAATTAAATCTGCTTTTGATTTTTTACATGCTTTCACTCCATCTATTACATTTTTTATAGTTGGATTTGGTTTTATTTCATCATATAAATCATATGGTATATTAGCTTTATTTAGTATTTCTTCTACTTTAGCTGTTACACCTGCTTCTACTAATGATTTATCACTAACTAAAAATACTTTTTTGAATTCTCTTTTTTGAATTTCTCCTGCAAGTTCTTCTCTTGCTCCTTTTCCAAAATATGATGTTTCATTTAAGACAAATTTCATTGACATTTTAAATTTCCTCCCTAAATATTAATCTGTACATTTTCATGCATTAAGGAAAATCATATTCATTCTGAAATGTATATGTTTTTCCCATTTTTTCTTGTAAATATATTTGTTATAATATATTTTTCAAAACTATTGTTTTTATTCTTGACATTTCTTGTAATGTAGTTAAAACTCCTTCATTTCCTATTCCAGAATGTTTCCATCCTCCAAATGGCATTTCAAAAGAACGGTAGAAACTTGCTCCATTAATAACTGCTCCTCCACATTCTAATCTATCAGCAATTTTCATTGCTCTTGAAATATCTCTTGAGATAACCCCTCCACATAGTCCATATGAAGATTGGTTTGCAATTTCAATGGCTTCTTCTACATCCTCAAATCCAATAACAGAAATAACTGGTCCAAATATTTCCATATCTTTTGCAACTTCCATGTTTCTTGTTACATTATCTAAAATTGTTGGATAATAGTATGCGTCTTTTCTTTCTCCTCCACAAACAATAGTTGCACCTTCTGACACCATTTTATTAACTTGTTCTTCTATTCTTTTTGCAGCATTTATGTTAATCATTGGTCCCATATCTGTATCTTCTTGCATTGGATCTCCTACTTTTAAATTGCTGATTACTTCTTTCATTCTATCAATAAACTCTTGTTTTCTAGAATTATGAATTAGGAATCTTTTACTTGCACAACAAACTTGTCCACCATTATATAATCTTCCCCAAATTGTTTCTTTTACTGCTAAATCCATATCTCCATCTTCTAGGAATATAAGTGCATCATTTCCTCCTAATTCTAGCATAACATGTGTTAAATTTTGTGAAGCGGTTCCCATTGTTTGAATTCCAGCTGCTGTACCTCCTGTTAGAGATACTAAGTGAACACCTGGATGTCTTGCTAATGCTTGTCCTGCTATTGGGCCATCTCCTGTTAAAACTTGTATACATCCTGCAGGTACGCCAGCTTCAATCATTAATTTAACATATTCAATTAATGTTAATGGATTATAATTTGATGGTTTTACAATAATACTATTTCCCATCATTAATGCTGGTGGTACTTTTTGGCAAAATAGGTCACTTGGAAAATTAAATGGTATTATTGCTGCAATTACACCTATTGGATATCTTTTAGTTATTTGCATTGTAGTTTCTTGACCTGCTTCTGTTCCTGCTGGTATACTTTCACCATATAAATGTTTTGCTCTTTCAATAAATCCTCTTGTACCAATTCTAACATTTGCTAATTCTGCTCTAGCTTCTTTAATTGGTTTTCCTGTTTCATTTGATAGAAGTTTAGCTAGTCTTTCTTTATTTTCTTCTATTAAATCTACAAATTTATATAATATGTCTGCTCTTTCATATATTGATCTTTTTTCCCATTTTTTTTGCTCTATCATAGCTACTTTAACTGCTTCATCTACATCATTTTCTGTTACATTTGGTACAGTGTCTATTAGTTCTTGTGTAGCAGGATTTATAACTTCTATTTTTGCACCATTTGAAGCATCTTTCCATTCATATCCTATTAAATTTTTCACACTAGTTTCCTCCTTTATACTACTAATTTCATATTCATAGTTTTTATTGGATTGTGGTTTTTTCCCTGCTCTTCATTTACTGAATGCTGTAAATGATAGCATTAAACCTCCTGTTGTATTAGCTCCATGGTCTTTTACACCATATTCACCAAATGTAAATATTGTTATAAATGGAACTCCTTTTGATTGTTTTTTTATTAATTTTGTTACTTCATCAATTCTATCTCCAATTCCTAATCTTCTTCCTCCACAATGAACTAATAGATATGCTCCAATTTCATTATTCATTTCTTTATTTAGTTCCTTCATTGTTTTTTCTGTTGAAGATATTAATTCATCAACAGTTGCTTCCATTTGGATAACTGCTGTATTTACTGCAAGATTAGCTCCTATATTCATTGAACCATCTTTATTTCCAAACATTGGATGACGAATTGCTACTAAATCGCCTAATCTATCTTTTACACCTAATGGTTCTGTTATTGTTGAAACTAATAAATTATTTCCTTCTAAATCCTTCATTTTTTTACCTGTCCAAGAAGCATATTTTTCTATAGCAGGTACTCCATCAATTTCAACTAATGTTCTGTTTCCTTTTATTTTTGTAATTACTCCAGAATTTGTTGTTTCATGATATTCTCCTGTATATACATTTTTCATCTCCTTATCAGTATAGAAAAATGCTACGGCTACACCATCTGAAAAAATTTTATCATTAGTATAAATGCTCCATTTCCCTTCAACTGTGTTATCTGCTGCACTTCCTCCAAATACAGGAACTCTTCCAATAACATCTTCAATTCCTTTAATATAAAATTCTTCTTCTGCAGGTGAAGCTACCATATAAAAATATGCTGGTGCATCTGTTCTTCCTACTTTTGCCATAGCTTCCATAGCAACTTTTCTTCCTGTTTCTCTTGGGTCTTTTCCTCTTTCAGAACTTGCTACTCCTACTTCCATATCTGGATCACCTAATGCTAATATTCCTGTGAACCCATTTTCAGATGAGATAAATCCATCTGGTACAATTATTCCTGCACTAGATGTACAGCCTATAATTGGCGCTGTTCCTAATTCAGATTTTGCCCCTTCTAATACTTTACATACATCACAATCTACTGATGTATATAAAAATGCAACTTTTGTTTGCATTAAATCCACAACTGCCTTTTCTGCAGTTTCTTTTCCTTGTGTATAACTATCTTTATGTGTACTCCATGCTACATTTGATTTTAACATAACAATCCTCCTTCGTATTTTATTATACACAAATTATAACAATAATATTTCTTTATAACAACAAAAAATGCCAAAATGTAATATAATTGTAATATAATTGTAACTCATATGTAATATCTTTATTTATCATTGTTGCTTATATTGTTTTTATTTTGTCACTATTATAAATACTAACAATATATTATCTTTTTTTGTAAATTTTTGTTGACTTTTATTTAATTTCCTTATATATTATAGTTATTGTATTGGAGGTGTTTTTAATGAAATCTGATATTGAAATTGCACAAAGTACAAAAATGAAAAATATTTTAGAAATTACAAAAGAAGCTGGAATTGATGAATCTTATGTTGAACAATATGGAAATTATAAAGCTAAAATTGATTTATCCTTACTAGATAATTTAAATAGAGAAAATGGGAAACTTATATTAGTAACTGCTATTAATCCTACTCCTGCTGGTGAAGGTAAAACTACTACTACTATAGGTATTGCCGATGCTTTGCGAAGAATTGGTAAAAAAGCTATGCTTGCATTAAGAGAACCTTCTCTTGGTCCTGTTTTTGGTATTAAAGGCGGTGCTGCAGGAGGTGGATATTCCCAAGTTGTTCCTATGGAAGATATTAATTTGCACTTCACAGGCGATTTTCACGCAATAGGTGCTGCTAATAATTTGCTTGCTGCAATGATTGATAATCATATTTTCCAAGGAAACAGTTTAAATATTGACCCTTCTAAAATAACTTGGAAAAGATGTGTTGATATGAATGACCGTCAACTTCGTTTTGTAAAAGATGGCCTTGGAGGTGGGAAAAATGGTGTACCACGTGATGACGGATTTGATATTACAGTTGCTTCAGAAGTTATGGCTGTTTTTTGTTTAGCTTCTTCTATTTCCGATTTAAAAAATAGACTTTCTAAATTAATTGTTGGTTACACTTATGATAATAAGCCTGTAACTGCTGGTGATTTAAAAGCTGAAGGTGCTATGACTGCTCTTTTAAAAGATGCTCTTAAACCTAATTTAGTACAAACTCTTGAAGGCACTCCAGCTCTTGTTCATGGTGGTCCTTTTGCAAATATTGCACATGGATGCAATTCCGTAATTGCTACTAAAATGGCTATGAGACTTAGTGACTATACAATTACTGAAGCAGGTTTTGGTGCTGATTTAGGTGCTGAAAAATTTTTAGATATTAAATGCCGATTAGCTAATTTGAAGCCTAGTAGCGTAGTTATTGTTGCTACTATAAGAGCATTAAAAATGCATGGTGGAATGGATAAAACAGAACTAAATAGCGAAAATTTAGAAGCCTTAGAAAAAGGACTTCCAAATTTATTAAGACATGTTTCAAATATTAAGAATGTATATAAATTACCATCTGTTGTTGCACTTAATAGATTTCCTACAGATACAGATAGGGAAGTAGATTTAGTAATAAAAAAATGTAAAGAACTTGGTGTAAATGTTGTTTTATCTACTGTTTGGGCTGATGGTGGAAAAGGTGGAATTGATCTTGCAAACGAAGTTATACGACTTTGCAATGAAGATAATAGTACTTTTGAATTTAGCTATGAATTAGAAGATAGTATTGAAAATAAAATAAACAGTATAGTTAAAAAAATATATGGTGGTAATAGTGTTGAATTTACTCCAGAAGCTAGAGAACAAATTAATCGTTTAACAGATTTAGGTTTTGATAAGCTTCCTATTTGCATAGCTAAGACACAATATAGTTTTTCTGATGATATGACTAAACTTGGGGCTCCTACAGATTTTACTGTTACTGTAAGAGAAGTTAAAGTTTCTAGTGGTGCAGGTTTTATTATAGCGTTAACGGGTGCTATAATGACAATGCCTGGTCTTCCTAAGGTTCCAGCAGCAGAAAAAATAGATGTAAATTCAGATGGAAAAATAATTGGATTGTTTTAAAGATTTATATTTGAGTATACTGGATTAGTGTAAGGACGAGCAATGCTCGCCCCTACATATTTTATGCAAATTTTAAATTTAGTCTGAATTGCAACAATGCCTTTACATATTATTATAGAAATAGTCCATAATTCCTATATATATACCCCATGCTAGTTTGTCTTGATATTCTTCTTGTTGCAATAATTCTTTTTCTTCTGGGTTTGACAAAAATCCACATTCTACAATTGCTGTAGGTATTTCTACATGTTCTATTATGTATATATTTTCTATTTTTAAACTTTCTCTTTTATTCTCTTTTTGAATTGTTTCATTCAGTGCTTGTTGTATATTTTGTGCTAATCTTTTGCTGTTTTCATTATCTTTTTTAAAAAATGTTTGCCAGCCCCAATATTGTTGCTGTGGTATTTTATTTAAATGTATTGATATAAATACATCTGCTTGAGAAGAATTACCTATTTTTACCCTGTTTTGAATGTCCGATACTTTTTTCTGTCTTAATGTGGTTTTATCTATATCATATATTCCATTTTCATCAGAACGTGTTAATATTACAGTGCTTCCCGCCTGTTCTAACAGGCTTTGCACCTTTAACATTATTTTCAAATTTATATCTGCTTCTGTTACTCCGTTCTTCTGTTGTTGCTCCTCCGATCTTCACCGCCCATGTCCAGCATCCAAAATGATTACTTTATTATCTACAGGTAATGCCACAGTTTCTTTAACTTCTATGTTTTTTGGTCCTTTTAATTGGAATACTATTGTTGATAAAATTAAACATGCAAAAATTATGTATATTCTTTTTTTATTTAAAACCAACATAAAAACCTCCATATTATATAATATGAAGGTTTTATTATTTAAATTACTCCTATTTTAATGTTTTCTTCTATCTATAGCATAGCAACTTCCTTTATATTTTTTTGCAACATGCTTAACTTGAGCACCTACTTCTCCTATTTCTAATACATTCGAAAATCTGTTTTCTTCTGATACAACCACTCCTATTGATATAGAGGTTATTGGAAAGTGTTCCATTTTGCCTTTTCTGTTTTGTACTTTTAAATAACCTCTTTTTAAATCTTCTTCTGTAAAAAAGTTTTTTACTCCTGAATCGAATTCAGAAATTATATCTTGACAAATTTTTTCATAAGATATAGTTTCTCCTATAATTGCTACAAAATCATCTCCTCCAATATGTCCTACAAACACATCTGATTGTGTTGCACTATTAATATTTT
This sequence comes from uncultured Clostridia bacterium, assembly GCA_944390405.1. Classification (GTDB taxonomy): domain Bacteria; phylum Bacillota; class Clostridia; order TANB77; family CAG-508; genus UMGS1781. Next base: position 7,502 of record CALXPS010000002.1, read on the forward strand.
TTAATATTGTACTAGCTGTAAATTTTATTATTTCGTCTCCTTTTAAGAAACCATATACATCATTATATGCTTTAAAATTATCTAAGTCTAAATATAGCACTATAAACTTTTCTTTCCTTAATAATCGCTTTTTTAATTCTATTTGTATTTGCGTATTGCCAGGCAATCCTGTTAATGGACTAATTGTTCTATTTACTACTAGTAATCTAAATATATTTCTAATACGATAATATAAGTATTGTAGCCCCATTGATTTAGCAACATAATATTCTACATAATTTTTTGCTAAATTCATTTTGAATTCACTATCTTCTCTAGATGATAAAACAATTATTGGTATAATATTATTTTCCTCGTTTTCTCTTATTTTTTCACATAATTCTATACAGTCTGTATTAACACTATCATCATTTATTATAATTAATTGTGGTAAATTGGTATAAATTAGTTCTATATTGCTTACAGAAATTGTTTTAAATTTTAAATTTTCTTTTTGTTTAAATATTTCTCTTAATTCTTTTGTTAATTTATCATCTTCATCTACTACGTATATTTCTTGATACATAATATTATCTCCTTTATTCTGGTATTTCTGCTGTACCTTCGTATACATATTCTTTATCTTCTTGTTCTAATGTGTATACTTGAATTTTTACATATACTGATCCTGGTGGCATTTCAGCACTTGTATTTAATGTTGTTGTTTCTATACTATATTGAGGATTCGTCTCATCATATATTAGTTCTTGACCATTTATATTTATAACTATTTTCTTAAATCCCATATCATGAGAGATACTTATACTTATTGTATTTCTATTTACTAATTCAACTTTAATATCTGGAGAACGTATTCCTTTTATTACATTTTCCTTAGTTTGAATATTCCCTTCTACGTCTGTAGCTGTAATATATAAATCATTTACTCCTCTTTTAGCATCTATTGTAATCTTTATTTCTTTTTGACCTTCTTGTGTATGTTCTATTGTTATTTCTTCTTCTTCATTCCATCTGTATGTTAGTTGGTCAATGCCTATTTCGCTTCTTGCTATTATATCAATTTTTGCAGTTGTTTCACTATAAAATAAATCTATAATTGGTTTATTTTCATCTATTATGGTTGATTCTGATATAAATTCTTGATTAACTTCATTTGTACTTCCATCATTGCCTATTGCAACTACATGTAATACATTGTAGTCACCTTCTGGAATTTGATTTTGTATTTGAAATCTCTCTGAGCCATGTTGAGGCCTTTCTATAACAGTTTCTTCATTCCACCAATATTTTACTTGTTCTAAACCTTCATCATAAGTTACTTCAAGAGTATAGATAGTACCATCTTGCTTTATATTTATTTGTGGTTTATTTAAATTTCCTACTACACCACTTTGTTCTTTACTTTTTTCCTTTATCATTCCAATAACTTTTGCTCCAACAATTACTAATGCAAAAATTATTATTAAAGCAGAAAATATTATCATAATTTTCCTCATGTCAAGTGTATTATTCATTTTTGGTTTTTTTTGTTTATAATTATTTTCGGTAGATAAAATTTGATTCATATACCATTTCTTCCTTTTCTATTAATAGTAAAATTATATCACATAAAAAATATATTTGTAAATATATTTTTTTATTTATTCACATATTTATACCCTCAGTTCATATATTTAATTATAGGAATAAACATTTTATCATATTTGAGAAAGGATTGATTTTTTATGAATAATAATATTGATATGTCTAAATTATTAGAGGCTTTATCTAAAATGGATAAACATGAGTTAGAAGCTGGGATTGCAAAGGCAAATCAGATTTTAAAGAGTAAAAATAAAAATGATATTATAAATGAAATTAAGAAAAAATAAAGGAGTTTTTTACTGTGAGTGAGGATTTATCTAGTGTTTTTGAGAAATTAAATATAAATAAAGATAGCATTTCTCCTGAAATGATAAATAATCTTATGGGTATGCTTGAAAATAATACTTCTAAAGATACTTCCAATACCTCATCTAGCTCTGCTCCTTCGGACATTGATTTAGAAACTATTTTGAAGATGAAATCTATTATTGATAAAATAAATATAAAAAAAGATGATCCCCGTTCAAGATTACTACAATCTTTAAAACCTTATCTAAATGAAAATAGGCAAAATAGATTAGATCAATATATTCAAATGAGTAAAATTATAGAATTATTACCTTTATTAGGTGGTGATTTTAATGTCAATAAATGATTTTTTGTTTAATATGCTCAATGCCAATAATTCTGATTGTATTGAATTATTTGGATACAAATTTTATTTTGATGATTTATTAATAATTAGTATACTTTTTTGTTTATATATAGAAGGCATTAATGACCAATGGCTATTTATTTCACTTCTATTGCTTTTATTTTCTTAAATCCAAAGTATTCTATTTTTACTACTATGCCTTCTCGTAATTTTATATGTTATTTTAAAATAATTTTGTCATCTACTACTGATGCAAATTGTTTTTGCTCCTCCAAATCTTCTTTTTCTATTTCTTTAAGAATATTTCCTATTCTTAGTTGTGGACATTCAATACTGTGACTTGCAATTATTGCTCTTTTATTTCCTTTAGCTCCTGCGTGTGCTAGACCTCTTAGTATTCCAAGAATTACAATGTTTTCTCCTGCTATTACTTCTGCTCCACCATTAACATCTCCTAAAATAACTACACTTCCTTCAGTTTCTATCCTTTGTCCTGACCTCATCCCACTTTTTAAAAAATATGTTTTTGAATTTTCTACATCTTGTTCATATGCTTTTTTTATGCCATATAGTCCTAATTCATTTACATTATCAAAAGATACTTCTACATTTATTTCTTTTTTTATTATATCTCTAATCTCTTCCATCTCTTTATCTGTTAAGAATCTCCCTGTTACTTTTATAGGATTTTTCGCTTCTTTATATAGTTTTTTTAATTCTAATAATCTTTCATTTAATGTTTCTAATATACGTTTATAACTTGCCCCTTCATTTATTTTAATTGATATTTCATTTTTTTTCATACTTACTAATAAAACACTTCTCATTTTAAATTCTCCTTTTTATTTACTATTTTATTTTTATGATATACATTCCATTAATTTTCTACATATGGTTCTACTGTTTTATTTTCATCTATTTCGTCATTTAATCCAAAATATGCTTCCATAATTTCTTTAGTTACTTCTGCTGTATAATATCCATGTGAACCATTTTCTACAAATACTACAACTGCAATTTCTGGTGATTCGTATGGTGCAAATCCCACGAACCATGCATTTGTCTTGTCTCCCGCTTCTGCTGAACCTGTTTTTCCTCCTATTTGTATGTCAAAGTCTCTAAAAATTGAATATGCTGTACCCCCTTCTTCTGTAACTGATTGCATACCTTCTAATACAGTTTCTAAATTTTCTTTGCTTATGCTTAAATCTTCTCTATTAGTAGCTTCTATTCCCAATTTGTTATTAATATATTTTTCTATTTCTTCTTTATTTATTGATTCGCCATTATTATTTAATACATCTTTTATAATAGTTATATCTACTTGTTTGCCTCCATTTGTAAGCATTGCTATATATCGTGCCATTTGTAAAGGAGTAAAGTTGTTTTCTGCTTGTCCTATAACAGCTGATAGGGTATTCCCATAATACCACGTTTCTCCTAGTTCATCATATAATGTTTTCCCTGCTAAAGTTCCTGAAATTTCTCCAGGTAATTCTATATTAGTTTTCTGTCCTAGTCCAAAATATCTTGCATATTCTTCTATAGTTTCTATACCAATTCTAGTACCAACCTCATAAAAATAGCAGTTACATGATTTTTGTATTGCCTGAGATACTGTTAAATATCCATGACCTTTTCCATAAGTTGTATAATACCAACATCTTGGGTGATGTCCCCCTGAATAAATCCCCTCACAGTTTATTAATTCATCTTTTGTTATTTTATTAGTTTCTAATCCCGCTATTGCTGGTACCATTTTAAAAATTGACCCTGGTGCATATGCACTTTGTATAGTTCTATTTAATAAAGCACTTTTCCCTTCTTGTGTGTATTCATTCCACTTTTCTGTACTTATACCGTCTACAAATAATTGAGGTTCAAAATCTGGATAACTTACTAATGCTATTACTTCTCCTGTTTTAACATTTAAAACTACTGCACAGCCACTATCTACTTTTCGTACTTCTCCAAATCCACCAGTATTAATTTTTTCTATATTGGTTTTTAATGATTGTTCTGCTGCTTGTTGCACTTTTGCATCAATTGTAAGGTATACATCTGAACCTGCTATTGCTTCTTTCGTAATATATTCTCCTGTTGTTGTTCCATCAATGGACATATCTGTTTGTTTTATTCCATCTGTTCCTTTTAAATATTTTTCACATACATATTCTATTCCAGTTTTTCCTATATAATCATCTAAATCATATCCTTCGTTATTTTTATATTCGTCATCATCAATTTTACCAACATATCCTAAAGTATGTGAAGCTAAACTTCCATAATAATACTTTCTAATGGGTCTATAATCTATATCTATTCCAGGAAAATTGTTGTTCATTTCTTCAAATTGTGCAACACTTTTCTCACTAATATTAGAAGAAATTTCATATCCTCTCATACTACTGTATCCATTTTTTTCTATTCCATATCTTATTCCTATTATTTTTCTAGCATCTTCTAAACTGTATTCTTGTAAGTTATATTCTTTTATATAATAATTTAAAACTTCTTCAGCACTTGTTCCTGCTTGTAAATCATTTTCTTTCATCCAGTTGTTTATGCTATCTTGATTTTGATATTTAAATGTTATAGGATTAATATTTATTGGGAAATCATCATTATATGAATCTCCATTGGCTTCTAGAATATTAATGGTATTTAAGATGCTTTCATTTAAGTTTGTTTCATCTATTTTGCTTTTATATATTTTAAGTGAATATCTAATTTGATTTCCTGCTAATATATTCCCATTACAATCTAATATATTGCCTCTAGCTGCTTTAATTGTTGTCTCTCTAGTTAATCTTGAATTTGCTGTTTCTAAGTATTCCTCTCCATGCACAATTTGTAAATTGAATAATTGAATTATAAGAATAATTCCAATTATATATACAACTATTGATAATATATTATATCTTACATTTTTTTTATCTAAGTTTGCCAATTTATCCTCCTTTAATAATATTTCATATAAGATTTAGTTTCTATAAATATTTCTTCTGTTTTACTTCCTGTCTTTTGTATTAAAGGATATAAAATTATAACTAAAATTGCATTATATATTGCTTCAATAATTACTATCTTCATAAACTCTATAAATGTTGCATCAGCACCTAATAATATTATTTGTAATGTGTAGTTTACAATTTCACACAATATTGTTACTGCAATAGTCATTAATATAAAAGTTAATCTATTTTCTTTTGAAAAACTTTTATCTAATATTCCACCTATAAATCCTGAAATTCCTAACATAATAGCATTTAGTCCTAATCTTTTTCCTATAAATAAGTCTAAAAGAATTCCAAAAATAATTCCCAAAGATAATCCATATATTTTACCCAGATATAATCCAATAAATAATGTAAAAACTATAAATAAGTTTGGCTTTATTCCAGCAATATTATACCAACTAAAAAAGTGTGATTGTAGAAAGTATATAAATAAAAAAACAATAAAAAATACTGTTATAACTAATGTTTTTTTCATCATATCTCCTTTTTTATAAACATTATTATAACAGTATTTATTAAATTTTTCAACCCTTATATGTCTTTATATTGTCTATATTTGATAAATGCACCTACTCCTATTATAGTTATTATTAATATTCCTGGTATTATATAATCTTCTATTCCTGTAAATGCTAAGTCTTGATCTTTTACAGTATTATCTGCTGTATTATTCTTGTTGTCTCCTATCTCAATTATATTTGTTTTATCTCCTATAACACCATTATTATTATCTGAGCTACTATTATTACCTGAATTATTGTTATTATTTTTTTGATTTACCTTTATATTTAATATTTCTGTAACCGTTTTCCCATCTTCCGTATATGAAACTGTTATTGTTTTATTATTTGTAGATAGCGCTGTAATAGGGAAACAATTATAATTAACTATCTCTTGTCTTGTTCCATCACTATATATTGCTGTTATTATCATACCATCTGGGTTAAATACTTCCCCTTCTGTATATGTTGTTTTATTTGGTTTTGTTGTTATTTCTATACTTTCTAATGTTTTTTCTTCTACTTTTGCTTTAACTGTTATTCCTAATTCTGCTGTTTTTCCTTGATAGCTTATTGTTATTTTTTTGTCTGTCGTTTTTAATACTCCATTTGGACTATATATATAATCCTCTACTTTTTCTTTTGAATCATCACTATATATTCCTGTTACTACCATTCCTGCTGGATTAAATTTTTCCCCTTCTGTATATGTTGTTTTATTTGGTTTTGTTGTTATCTCTATACTTTCTAATGTTTTTTCTTCCACTTTTGCTTTGACTGTTATTCCTAATTCTGCTGTTTTCCCTTGATAACTTATTATTACTTTTGTATCTGTTGTTTTTAATGCTTCATTTGGTGTATATGTATATTCTGTTATTATTTCTTTTGAGCTGTCACTATATATTCCTGTTACTACCATTCCTGCTGGATCAAATTTTTCTCCTTCTGTATATTCTATTTTAGTTGGTTTTGTTGTTATTTCTATACTTTCTAATGTTTTTTCTTCCACTTTTGCTTTGACTGTTATTCCTAATTCTGCTGTTTTCCCTTGATAACTTATTATTACTTTTGTATCTGTTGTTTTTAATGCTTCATTTGGTGTATATGTATATTCTGTTATTATTTCTTTTGAGCTGTCACTATATATTCCTGTTACTACCATTCCTGCTGGATCAAATTTTTCTCCTTCTGTATATTCTATTTTAGTTGGTTTTGTTGTTATTTCTATACTTTCTAATGTTTTTTCTTCCACTTTTGCTTTGACTGTTATTCCTAATTCTGCTGTTTTCCCTTGATAACTTATTATTACTTTTGTATCTGTTGTTTTTAATGCTTCATTTGGTGTATATGTATATTCTGTTATTATTTCTTTTGAGCTGTCACTATATATTCCTGTTACTACCATTCCTGCTGGATCAAATTTTTCTCCTTCTGTATATTCTATTTTAGTTGGTTTTGTTGTTATTTCTATACTTTCTAATGTTTTTTCCATGGTTTCATGGTATATACATTCTTCACATGAACATCCAAAACAATATATTGAATCACAATCTTCACAATTACATGTACATTCTTGGATATTGTTAAAATTTACGAAACCATTTCCATAATACACATCTTTTCCTTCTGCTCCCAAATCCTCTGCATAATACTCTAAAATTTCATAAACTTGCTCATTTGTAAATTCTTTATTATAAGATAAAATATTTGCAATTGCAGCTGACATATGTGCTGTAGCTTGTGAAGTTCCACTACTAATTATAAGCCCTGTAGAAGATAAATTTTCTGGGGAAATCCCTATAATATTTTCACCAGGTGCTACAAAGTCTGTGGTACTTCCATAATTTGAAAATGTTGATATTGTTAAATCTGTCATAGTTGGTTTTTTATATGTTTCAAATTTATTTACAATCTGCCCTTCTTCATCTATTTCTAATAAATTGTTTTTTACAGAACCTACTGCAATAACGTCTGGTATAGCTGCTGGATATACCTCATTCCCTAATATATCTGTATTATATGCTATTCCATTTTCATCACCATTTCCAGTTGCTGCAACAACTATAATACCTTTATCTATAGCTGTTTGTATTGCATCTTGCAAAGCTATTTCGCTACCACTTGCTGATGACCCTGGTTGTGTTCCTAAGCTCATGTTTATAATATCTACATTTTGCTCAATTGCGTAATTTATTGCTCTTATTATATATTGTCCTTCTGCTTGTCCTTCCTCATTTAATAATTTTACAGGAATAATACTAATATTATTTGGAGCACAATCTAATATTGCTCCTGTCATAAAAGTTCCATGCCCATTTTCATCTGTTATATCTGTACCTCTATCAATAGCATTATATCTATTTTCTGAAATATTTGATAAATATTTTTCTGTTATTACTATATGATTTAAATCTAGACCGGAGTCTAAAACAGCAATCGTTATAGTTGGAACTTCTGTTTTTTGATTTATTTTATCTTGTAATATATCTAATCCCATTGATGTTCCTGCCCAAGAAGCAAATATTTCTCCATTAATATCTTTATAATATATTATTTTTTTGTCTATATCATTTTTAGTTTCATACTCTTGGTCTGGAACAATATATTCTATTTTATCATCCTTTTTTAATTCTTGGTATGCTCTTTGGGTTTGTTCTTCTGTTTCATATTCTAAAACATACATATTTTCCATCAGCTCTTCAATACGTATTGCACCATATGTATCTTCTATCTCATATGTTGTTTTCAATAATAATGATTTGGTTTTAAAATCTACTTCTTCTTGTTTTTCTAAACTACTTTCAATATTATTATTTCTATTTAAATTTACAATCCAAATTGTTCCTCCTGCAGTTAATATGAGAATTAACAATGCAATGATAATTATTTTTATCTGTTTTTTCTTTTTTTGTATCAATTAAATCCTCTCCTTTAAATATTATCATTCTCTTTTATTATGTCATATATTTTTTAATAGTCAATACCCTTTAACAAATATGCATTCTTATATCCTTACGGTATTGCTATTTCTACCTTTTATGACATTTTTATGATATTTTTTTACGTTTGTAACACTTTTGTAATATAAACTTAATATATTTGTAATATTTTTTTGGTAAATTTTGTTGTATAATTATTTTGTACAAATGAATTATAAAGGAGCTACCAATGAATATAGATTATTTGTTAAAAAAAGAAGGAATTTCAAATATTAAAGAATTAGAAACTAGTCAAATTAAAATTATATCTAAAGACTTAGCCATAAAGCTTTGTCTAGCTTTTCCTGAGCACGATTTAGATAGACAAGCTTTATATAATTCCTTTTGTAATTTAGATATGTATATTGCAACTATGCCTAAAGACTCTAGTGGTGCAAAATATATTGCAAATACTAATTCAATTTATTTTAACGAAGATTTAGATTTTGCTTCTATTCCAGAAGTAGCTATGCATGAATGTATACATTTTATACAAGAAGGAAGACTAAACGGTAAAAATGCTTTTGTTGGTTTAACTTCTTTCACTTCAGGTCTAGCACTTAATGAAGCTGCTGTACAGCTTATGGCTTCAGAAGCTAATATGTGTAATATTACAGAAGAAAAATATTATGATATTACTATAAGAACGATTAGTCCTGATTATTATCCTTTGGAATGTACTTTAGTAAATCAAATAACATATTTTACAGGAACATATCCATTGTATCACAGTGTTTTGAATAGTAATGATATATTTAAAAATACTTTTATTGCAAAGTTTAATAAGAGAATTTATAATAGAATAACAAGGCAACTTGATAAATTATTAAATTTAGAAGCAGAACTTACTTGCTATATAAATGAATTGGGAGAAACAGAAAATCTTAATGACGTTAAAGAATTAAATAGTATAATTTCTGAGCAAAAGCAGAAAATTTCAAATTTATTTTTCAATATTCAGAATTTTATAATTCGTAATTGTTTTTCTTGTGAATTTAACCATATTAATACAATGGAAGATTTAAAAGAAATAAAACATAAATTATATACTTTTAAAAATATCATTGGTACTACAGAAGGTTATAATTTTTATAACAACTTTTATTGTGATTTAATGAATGCATTAGAACAAAAAAAAGAAGAAATACTTAAATATGGTGAGATTAGTCTATTTAAACAAGAATGTACTGCTTTAACACTTGTGGATCAAACAAAAGAAAAATTTAATTTTGTTCATATCTTTATAAAGAAATTGAAAAAATTATTTAGACTTAATAGAGGAACAATTAATGATTATGATAATTAAAAGGTACCTGTAAATCTGGTACCTTTCTTTCTTTTTAGCTTTCTTGAAATTTTGGCTGTTTTAATAAATCTGTTAACACATCATTCAACGCTATAGGCGTTACTTTATTGTTTTTAAGCATTTCAATAATATCGATTATTATATTTTTATTTGTTGATATTTTCTTAATACTGTTTGTTTCGAGTTTAACTTTATGTTTGTTGTTGTATTCTTTTTTCACTATTGCTATACCATAAAAAGTTTTTAATTTTACTTTGTCAACACTGTGTTTTTTAGTAGTATAATATTCTAATCTGATTTTATTATTATTGTTAGTTCTTTCTAGATCGGTTTCATCTAATAAAGTAGCTCCATGGTAAACTCCTAATTTTCCCAATGTACTTTTTTCCCCTTTCTTTAGTATTTATGTAAAATTTTACTCTTCTATAATACAACAAATTGTTTCTAAAATCAAGAAAAATCGTTCGTCCTTATTTGTGTATTTTCGACATATTTCGACATTTGAAATTATTAATTAGTTTTTCATGTATGTAAAAGGACGAGCAATGCTCGCCCCTACATTAATTATAATTGTTATTTTTTATACACTCATTATTTCTTTTTCTTTATTTTCAATAGCTTTGTCTATTTCAGCTACTTTATTATCAGTTAGTTTTTGAATTTTATCTTCTGTAGTTTTTAATTCGTCTTCTGTAATCATTCCTTCTTTTTGCTCTGCCTTTACTTTATCCATTCCTTCTCTTCTAATTGAACGAACTGATACTTTTGCATCTTCTCCCATTTTTTTTATTTCTTTTACTAATTCTTTTCTCCTTTCTTCTGTTAATTCTGGAAAAGCTAGTCTAATGACTTTTCCATCATTATTTGGATTTATTCCAATTTCTGCTTTTAATATTTCTTTTTCTATTTCTTTTAATATACTTGCATCCCATGGTTGAATAACAATCAATCTCGCTTCTGGAACTGAAATTCCTGCTACTTGATTTATTGGAGTTGGTACTCCATAGTAATTTATCATTATCTTATTTAATATGCTTGGGTTTGCACGCCCTGCTCTTACTTCTGCTAAATTTTCTTGTAAAACACTTATTGTTTTATTCATCTTTTCTTCAATATTATTTAATTCCATAAACTTTCTCTCCTTTTTCTTAGCGTACTATTGTACCTATTTTTTCACCTTTTATAATTTTTACTATATTTTCTGGATTATCTATTCCAAATACTATAAGTGGAATTTTATTATCTCTACACAAAGATGTTGCTGTTGAATCCATTACTTTTAAATCCTTATTTAAAATATCTAAATATGTTATTTCATCATATTTTACTGCATTTTTATCTTGTTTTGGATCTGTTGAATATACCCCATCTATTGTTTTTGCAAGTAAAATAACTTCTGAATCTGTTTCTGCCGCTCTTAATGCTGCTCCTGTGTCTGTAGAAAAATATGGGTTTCCAGTTCCACATGCAAATATTACTACCCTTCCTTTTTCTAAATGTTTGGTAGCTTTCCTTTTTATATATGGCTCTGCTATTTCTCTCATCTCAATTGCTGTTTGTAGTCTTGTAAATATTCCTCTTGCTTCTAATGCATCTTGAAGAGCTAATCCATTTATTGTTGTAGCAAGCATTCCCATATAATCTGATGTAGTTCTTTCCATTTCGTGTCCATATCTACCTCTCCAAAAGTTTCCCCCTCCAACTACAATTGATACTTGAACTCCCATTTCTACTATTGTTTTTATTTTATCGCATATGTTTCCTATGGTTTTTGCATCTATGCCATTTTTTCTTTCGCCTGCTAGTGCTTCTCCACTAAGCTTTAATAAAATTCGCTTATAAGCAATTTCCATTTTTTATTACTCCTTTACAATTTTTTCGTTTACTATTTTATCATAAGTTATATATAAAAATAAATAGTTTTTATAAAAAAAGAACAGATTTTACTCTGTTCTAATTTGCATCAAACTTAATAAAATTTTTTTCTTCTCCAGTTTCTTGTCCTCCATTATATTCTGCAAATGATTTATCTATTTTATTATCTACCATTTCTTCTATTGTTTCCTTTTGGGAGTTTTCTGCAAGTGTTAATTCACTTACCAATATTTGTCTAGCATTTAATAACATTTTCTTTTCACCTGTTGATAATCCTCTTTCTTTTTGTTTAAAACTTAAGTTGCGAACAACATCTGCAATTTGATAAATATCTCCACTTTTCATTTTTTCCATATTATCTCTATAGCGTTTGTTCCAATTTAAAGACATTTCTGTAGAATCTGTTTCTAATACCTTAAATACTTTTCCTGCAGTTTCTTCATCTATAATATTACGCACACCAATTTCTTCTGCCTTTGCTGTTGGAACCATAACTTTAACTTCACCTGGCATTTTTATTATATAATATGATTCCTTTGCACCTAATATATTCTTTTCCTCTATACTTTGTATTATTCCTGCACCATGCATTGGATATACTACCTTATCTCCTACATTAAACACTTTTACAGTCACTCCTTTACCGCTTCTTTCTTTTTTTAACATAATTATTATACCACAAAATTTGGTAAAAGTAAATGATTTTTCCAGAAGAAAATTTTAAATTTGTTGCCATTCAGTATACATCTTACATAATATAACACAAAGTAACTTGATTCAGGAATTATATGTTTTTTCGAAAGAAAATAATCAAACAGCCCACGGCTTCACTCGTAACCCACATAGACCTTTTGATTTTTTCTTGAGAATAAAACATATAATTCCTGAATTAAACTAATTGTATATTTACAATTCTGAATGGTAACTTAAATTTGTATTGTATTTTATAATTATATTTTTGTTATTATTAAGTCTAATTCACTTGTATAACTATTATTTCCATAGCTATAAATAATATATAACACATTATCTTTCACATAGAATTCTGTTGCATTTTCTAATATATATATATCACTATCTGGATCCCTTCTATAAACATTAAATCCTTGATCTATTATTGTTTGCTCCTTTTTTATCTCTCCTTGAATTTTTTTGTCTATTTGTTCTTGTAAACTTTCTCTTTTTTCCTCTGGTATTAATTCTAATATATCAATCTCTTGATTAGTATCAAGATTGTAATTATATGTTTTTATTATTGTTCTTTGCGCATTATTGCCTTCTTTGAGTATACATCTTATTGCTAATGATATAATATTTTTATTTATAGAAGTTGTAAAATCAATTGTTAGTACTGTATAAATATTATCCTCGTTTATAACATGTAGTATTTCATTTACAAAAATATCATTTATTTCTTTATTTATTCTATTGTCTATTTCATTTGATATATGCACATATGGAATGTTAGCTCTTACTGTATATTCCCCTGACTCCTCTTGCTCTATATGATACATTGTTTTTACTTTTTCATTTTCTTCGTTATTAAATGTATCTTTAAATTTCATTTCTAATTCTTCTACATTTATATTCTCTTCCTCCATAGCTTTTTCTTTTTCATTAATTGAATTTAAACTTACAAATATTACTATTACTATAAATATTATTAATATTGAACCTATTGCAATTAATATGATATTTCTTTTTTTTCTCAAATAAATCACCTGTACCATTATAACATTTTAGTACTTTTTTTTCAACACATTGTAACTTGAGATTTATTATCATATGAATGAGGAGATATTTTCATTCATATACTAAAATTGGTGATGTGGAATGTTAAATAGTGTATTCGTTATTATAGGTACTATTATAGGTGCTGGCTTTGCTTCTGGTAGAGAGATACTTACTTTTTTTAATGTTTATAATTGGTATGGTTTTTTAGGATTAATAATCTCAGAAATTATAATAGGTTTTGTAATTTATAAATCCTTTCGAATTATTATTAATTATAATATTAACACATACCCACAGTTTATTGATAAAATAGTTGGCAAGTCTGGTTTTATTAATACTGTTTTTTGTAATATCATTAATATATTTTTGCTTATTTCCTTTATTATTATGGTAGCTGGTTTTTCAGCATATTTTTCACAAGAATTTAATATTCCATATATTTTTGGAGCAACACTAATAGCCGTATTATCATTTTTTACTTTTTTAAAAAGCATAGATGGTATTATAAAAATTAATTCTTTTTTTATACCATTCTTAATTTTTATAATTCTACTTTTAGGTATTAAAAATTTCAATTGTTTTAGTTCACTTGACACTTTAACTATTGAACATAATTTTAATTGGTTTATAAGTGCTTCACTTTATGCTAGTTATAATTTAATAATTGTTTTTCCAATTCTAATTGGGTTAAAAAAATGTATTTCTAATTTTAAACAAGCTAAAATTATTTCTATATGTGTTACTTTTATTCTTATATTATTAGCTATAATTTTATTTTTCTTAATTGAATTTTACTTTACTGAAGTATATAATTTAGAATTGCCAACAATTTTTATTGCTACACAATCCGGTAATTTCTATAAATATGTTTGTGGTTTTGTAATATTAGGTGCTATCTTTACAACAGCTATTTCCAGCGGTTATGGCTTTTTGCGTAATTTTAATAGTTTAAATAAAAAACATTATACTTTTTTGGCTTTCTCTATATGCTTACTTTCAATTGCTCTTAGCAATATAGGCTTCAGTACTTTACTAAGTTTGCTATATCCCATTTTAGGAATATTACGGTCTATTTCAAATCATATTTATCATCAAACATTAAAATGGATACAGTTACTATCCGCTCTAAAAGAATTGATAGCACTTTCTAGCTAAAAGCAGGAATTATATGTTCTTTTCGAAAGAAAATAATCAAACAGCCTGCTGCTCAACTCGTGACCTGCATAGACCTTTTGATTTTTTCTTGAGAAAAAACATATAATTTCTACTTTTGGCGGATTATATGTCTTTAAGTCTGAATGCTAGTTGGATACATATAAAATTTTGCAAAAAGCCTTGAAAATTTTGCATTTTATTGATATAAGTATATAGAGGTTTTTATATGAACAGAAGATTAAATAAAAAGAAAATTATATTAATAATTTGTATAGTTCTAATTATAGCTTTAGTTGTTACATTATCTGTATTATACCAAAACAATGTGCAAGTAAGACTTTTTTTGGATGAGTATGTTTTTAGAAAAAATATTACGGAAAATACCTTACCTAAGATTTCTACTGACAATAGTCATTCATTTGTATTTAATGACCATATTGTTTGTTTGGATAAGAATGTTTTAACTTTTTATAATAAATCTGCTAATAAAGTTGATTCGATAGATGTGGAAATTTCTGATCCACTTTTTGCAACTAATGGGAAGTATTTATGTATTGCTGAAAAAAATGGCTCTAAAATTTATTTAATTTCTGGCAAAAATGTTGTATGGCAAAAAGATGTTGAAGGTCAAATTAGTAATTTGTCTTTAAATAAAAATGGCTATGTTGCTGTTTCTATATCTGGCACTACTTATACAACCGTTTGCAGAGTTTATGATGAAAATGGTAATGACTTATTTACTAATTATCTTTCTAAATCATATGTTATAGATTCTGCAATTTCAAATGACAATAAATTTTTGGCTTTAGCTGAAACTAATTTCTCTGGCATTGCAATACAATCTAATATAAAAATCATTTCTATTGACAAAGCACTAACTAATAGTAGTGATACAATCCAGTATAGTTATTCTGCTCCGATAGGTGACTTTGTTATTAATATAGAATATTCTGCTAATGATGATTTAGTATGCTTATATGATAACCATATAGATATTGTTAAAGATAATTCTGTTTCTGAAATTACGTCTTTTAATAATTCTAATATCCTATTTGCAGATATAAACAATAAGTTGATACAGATTGAAAAGCGTAATACTGGTATGCTTTCTTCTGAATTTGAATTGCAAATTATAGACATTTCTACTCTTGAAAGGAAAGTATATGCATTAGATAAAGAGCCAAAGTCTCTTGAAGTTTTCGGGAATGTGATTGCTGTTAATTTCGGAACTGAAGTCCTTTTCATTAATAATTCTGGTTGGCTAATAAAAAATTATACATCTTCTCAAGAAATACAATCTATAATACTTTCTAATAATTTAGCTGGAATTGTTTTTAATGACAAAGTAGAAATTCTTGACTTATAAATTATATATATTTTTAATAGTTAGCAATTAAATTATATTTAATTTTTGGGGAGGTGATATATTATGTCTCTAATTATTGATTTAATTATTGTGGCAATTATTCTTTTATTTACTTTTTTAGGATATAAGCGCGGTCTTATAAAAGTTGCTATTAAATTATGTACTTTTATTATTGCAATTATTGTAGCTTTTGTACTTTATAAGCCTATATCTAATGTAGTTATAGAAAATACAGGTATAGATGAATCTATTGAAACTGCAATAACTGATAGGATTTTGCCTGAAGGAGCTTCTGTTGACGAAGAAGTAGAATTATCTAATGATTTGCCTAGTGTTATATTAAAAAATGGTGAAAATACTGTACAAAGTATTGCTACATCTTTTAGTAATACAATAATTGAAGCTGTTTGTTTCTTTATTATTTTTATTGCTGTTAAAATTATTCTTAAGTTTATTACGGCATTAGCAGATTTGATAGCAAAATTACCTATTTTAAAACAATTTAATGCATTAGGTGGAACTATCTATGGAGTTTTAGAAGGATTATTTCTTGTATTTGTAGGTTTTGCAATTATTTCTTTAATTGCACCTTTAATAGATGTTTCTATTTTAGAAGCAATAAATTCTTCTACATTAGGTTCTATTTTCTATAATAACAATATTTTACTTAACTTTATTATATAAATAGAAGCCTCCAATCGTTATGTATTGGAGGTTTTTAGAATTTATTACTATTCATTTGTTTTTGTTTTATTTTTTTCTGCTGTAGTTTTTTTATTTTTAATATAATCACTCCACTTATCTATATAATATCTACGAATTATTGCTAAATTTGTAAACATTCTTCCTACAAAAACTACTATTGCAGCTAAATATATATCTACATTTAATTTAACTCCTAACCATGTTAAAAGTATTGATAATACCGCATTTCCAAAAAATCCTGATATAAATATTTTTATATCAAAATTTCCTTTCAGTACTGAAGTTATTCCTCCAAATACTGAGTCTAATGCTGCTATAATTGCTATTGCTAAATATCCAGAATATGTATATGAAATTACTGGACCATTCACTCCTATTATTGCTCCCAAGATACATCCTACTAATATTGCTATTACTACCATATTATTCTCCCTCCCTAACATATTCAAATTCTAAGCTTTTATTATGTGCAGCTATTGTTATACTTGCTTCTCTACTTAATGCTACTTGCTTTCCTTCTGCTGTCTGTGTATCTATATATCCATAATTCTTTTGAGCAACAGCACTTTCCAAATAACTAGTATTGCCAATTGCTTTTACAGTAAATGGTGAAACTATTCTTTCTCCATTTACTGTTATATAATTTCCAGCCAAATCTACTATATAGCTATCATATACTATTCTTTGTTCGTTTATTGAAATAGCTTCTGCCCCTGCGTTTTTTAATAAATTAACTAATTCTAATAAATCCTCTGCATATACTTTATTTGTTCCAGAATTAGCTAATGTAATTATTATTCCTTCGCCTGTAACACTATTTTTCCCTAACAAATCATCTGTTTCTTTTAATTCTTGTTGTAGTAACTCAGATGCTTCTTTGCCTTCTAGTGCAGATGCTTCATATTCCAATATTTTTTCATTAGTCTCTTCTATTTTTGCTAT
The DNA here is from genome assembly GCA_944390405.1 of uncultured Clostridia bacterium. GTDB lineage: Bacteria > Bacillota > Clostridia > TANB77 > CAG-508 > UMGS1781. The sequence continues at coordinate 25,322 of CALXPS010000002.1, forward strand.
TGTTTCATCATATCTTGTTTTTAATGATGTTATTTCTGTTTTAAGTTCACTTTCTCTCATTATTTCTAATTCTGATATATCTGTTTGACTTATTGTTTTTACTTGCATAAATATTAATGCAGTAAGTATAAAGCACATTATACCAATTGTAATTGTAACTATAATTTTACCTTTTTTCATGTCTTATTTGTCCCTCCTTTATTGTTCTGTTTGTATATACTCATATTTATATACTCCCTCATATTTTGGTATCGTAATATCATCACTCTCTTCCATTTCAACTATTACTCCTCCACTTGCCATTAAAGATAAATATCCGCCTTTTCTTTTCAAATTATATAAGGCTTGTGGGTAACATATTGCTTTTATTTCAATTGGTACACCTACTATTTCGTCATTTATTCTTATAATATTTCCATCACAAAGTATTGATGTTGTATTTACTATTCTTTTTCCATTTATTGATATTGCATCTGCTCCTGCATTATAAAGTTCATTTATAATATGTATTAAATCTCCTTCATGTACTAGATAAGAATTTAAATCAATTATATCTTCTTCTTTTACTTCTCTGTTTTCATCTAATCTTATAATTACTCCGCTTCCTTTTACTTCTGTTAATCCTAATAATTCATTATTCTTTTTAATTTGATTTTCTACCTCTGTATCAACTGTATTATTGGTAGCTGCTTGTGTTCTTGCTTCTTCTAGCCTTTGTTCTGCATCTTCTAGTTGATTATATGCGTCTCTGTATGCTTGTCTCCATTTCAATACCTCATTTTTTAGTTCTGCATTATCATTTAAAGAAATTCCTTCTTCATTTGTTATGCTTTCTACTGTTTTTATTTGTATAAAAATTGCTATTGTTAGAATTAAGCATACCGTTCCTAATACTATTGCTGTTTTTTTCATTTATTACACCTTCTCCCTAAAATATACTTTTTTTATATCTGGAACATTTAGTACTATTTCACCTGCTATTCCTTTTTCTTTTTCTACTAAAGCTACTATCCATAATATTTTTACATTAATATCTGTTCCATCTCCAAATTGTACAGTTTTATTTTCATTTGGTATTTCTAATATAAAGTTGTTCCCATCTGAGATATCTATTGTTGTTATAATCTCATTTATCCCATTACTTTTAGCAGCTTCCATTATTTGTATTACTGTATCTAATTTTTTTAAATCATCTACTTCTAACCTTCCCCCTGGAGTTAATTCTTGAGTTTTATTACCTCTAATAATTGGCAAATCCAATGGTGTTTGTGAAATTTCTAAAATATATCCTTGATTGTTAATATATACATAATCATTTTCTCTTTGTAACATATATGTAGGCGTTCTTTCTTTGATATCTAAAATTATTTCTCCATCTAATTTTTTTGTTATTTTTACATCTTCTATATATGGATTTTTCTTTATATTTTCTCTTATTGTTGTGTTTAGTGTTTTAAACATATTATTTCCTACAGCTAGAGTAGAATTTTTAATAATTTCTTCTGTAGTGATTTTAGAATTGTTTATTACAGTAATCTTTTTTATATTAAATAAACCTGAAAATAGAATTAAAACTAATATACTTAATAATATAATGATTAAACTAATAACAGTAATGATTCGTTTTCTTCTTTGCATGTTTTTTTTCTTTTTTTGAGGTCTCTTTTTTACTGTTTTTTTTATGTTTTTATTTGTATTTTTTTTTGTTTTGTCCTGTTTATTAGTTTTAACTTCTGGTTTCACGGATTTCCTCCTTTCATAATTATTAGTCCATAAAAATAACATTAACTATAATTAGTCAATGTTATTTTATAATATTTAGCTTAAAATTTCAATGTATTTATAGATTTTTAATTAATTTTTTTGTTACTATGTACTCTAAGCACTTTGTAGCTAAAAGCAGGAATTATATGTTCTTTTCGAAAGAAAATAATCAAACAGCCTGCTGCTCAACTCGTGACCTGCATAGACCTTTTGATTTTTTCTTGAGAAAAAACATATAATTCCTGCTTTTAGCGGATTATATGTCTGTAAGTCCGCTTAGGCCTCATCGGATATTTTATATTTGTTGCAACTTTATTTTTGCTCCTAGTTTTGTGAGTTTTTTGTCTAAATTTTCATAGCCCCTTAATATATATTCTATATTATTTATTGTACTTTCTCCCTTTGCTGCAAGTGCTGCTGTGCACATTGCTGCACCTCCTCTTAAGTCTGTTGAATTTACTTGTGCTGAAGTTAGTTTTCTTACTCCTTTTATTATTGCAACTTTGCCTTCTACTGTTATTTTTGCACCCATTCTCCTTAGTTCATTTACATATTTGTATCTATTTTCGAATATATTTTCCACAACCATTGAGCTTCCTTTTGCTACACTTAGCATGCTTGCAAATATTGATTGTAAGTCTGTTGGGAATCCTGGATATGGCATTGTTTTTATATCAACTGCTTTTAATCTCTTTGGGCTTTTTATTGCTATTTTGTTTTTATCTAATAGTATTTTTGCACCTGCTTCTTCTAGTTTATGTATGACTGGATTTATATGCTCTATTTTTACATTATTTACTAAAACTTCTCCCCCTGTAATAGCAGCCATACATAATAGTGTTCCTGCTTCAATTCTATCTGGCATTACATTATAGCTTACATCTTTTAAGTTTTTCACTCCTGTTATTTTTATAACATTTGTTCCTGCTCCTTTTACTTTAGCTCCCATTTTGTTTAGGAAATTTTGAAGGTCAACTATTTCTGGCTCCATTGCTGCATTTGTTATAATTGTTTCTCCTTCTGCAAATACTGATGCTAATATTATATTTTCTGTTGCCCCAACAGATGGAAAATCGAGATGTATATTATTACCAATTATTTTATCACATGAACATTTAATAATTCCTCCGTCCTCTTCTATATTTATTCCGAGTTTTTGAAATCCTTTTAAATGTAAATCTATTGGTCTGCTACCAATATCACATCCTCCTGGATATGAAAATATTGCATTCTTAAATCTTCCAATAAGTGCTCCTGCGAGCACTACTGAGGACCTCATTTTTCTCATTTGTTCATCTGGGATTTCTTGTGATTTTATATCTTTAGAGTTTATAATTATTTTTCCATTTTTTTTATTAACTCTACAGCCTAGAAGTTGTAATATCTTTTGTGTTGTTTTTGTATCATATATATTTGGTACATTATATAAAGTTGTTGTTTTTCCACTTAAGATACTCGCCGCCATTATAGGAAGAGATGCATTCTTTGAACCTGATACATTTATTTCTCCTTCTAGCTTATTTCCTCCCTCTATTATGTAACTTGACATTTTTTACTCCTCCTTTATTTATTATATATTATGCAAACTTCATAAAGAAGGTTAAAAGTTCTAAAATTTTAGTAGAAAAAACTAAAATTTTAGAACTTTTATTATAGTAACAAAAACTATATTAAGAATTACAAAAAAGAAAAACTTTGGAATTTCACCACGTGTCTATTTTAACTTCTTTCTAACATTTGATTTTAGTTCTTTTTGTTTCTCTTTTTCAATTTGTTTTGCACTTTTACTTGGTGTTGGTAAATCCTCTGGCATAGTACCACCAATTCTTTTTATAGTTTGTCTAACAGCTTGTCCAACATTATGGTGAGTAATACATGCGTCATCTTCATTATTTATATTCTTATTTTTCAAGACCTCATCTGTTTGTGTAATTCTAAATAAATTAGCTGCTAGTTCTGTACTGCTCATATAATCTAATATATCTTCTTTTTCTGATATTCCTTTTCTATTTGCAATATCTTTAGCTGTTTCTCCATTATATAGTCCTCTATATCCATAATTATTAAATTTCCCGTAATTTTTAACACCTGCTAATTTTGCTGTATTGAATAGATATTTATTTTTATCTTTTACATTTTTTCTAGTATATAATCTTTTCTCATCTTCACTTAATTGTTCATATTCTTGTCTTGTTATTTCTTGTTTCCTAGTTTGTACTGCAAAATAAGTTTGTGCTAATGCTATTGCTTTTTTTCTACTGTCTCCATTTTGTGCAATTAAATAGCATGCATATCTAGTTAGTTTGAAATCGTCAATTTTCTTATCTGCAACTCCTGCTTTTACCATTTTGCCGACATCGGCAAAATGGTCTATTATATTGATATTACTGTTTTTGCAAGATTCTTTTGCTTTGTCAATTACTTTAACAAAATTTCCCCACTTACTATATTCCAACATTGTCATTAGTTCTCTAGCATACCAAAATTCTACCCCATTCTCATCTATATGTTTAATGCTTTCAAAGTCTTTCTCTGTTTTATTTACTAAATCATTTGCCATATATCTCATCTCCTTTTTTTAACTGTTTGGAAATTCCAAGCAGTAAACCTCGCTTTTATTTCTTCTATTTATATCATACTTCTGGGCCTTTTTCAACATGTTTGCGAAAATTTGTTCTTTTTTATTGTTCAAACTTTGTATTTTTTATGATAGTAACAAAAACTATATTAAGAATTACAAAAAAGAAAGAGAAACTCTGAGATTTCAAAGTTCTCTCCTTCTAGACTTATGCTCTTCACATGATACTACTAATATTTTAATATTCTCACTGCCAATTATCATTAAACATATTTTTCAAATACTTACTATTAAATGTACTATCTAAAAATCTTTCGTATCCATTATTTGGCGGAATTCCTTTATCGGCATTACGGGCTCTACTAACAGCACTAATAGTTAGAAGAATATCTAACAATAGAAATATGCTTAAGCAAACTATAAGAATTTTATATATTTTTGGATTAATTTTATTAAGTATCTTATCAAATTGTGGATATAAAATTTTTATCCATAAAATTCCTAGAAATCCCCAGAATATAGAGAATAGTAGGCAAATACGTCCGTTAATATTTAAAAAATTATCAGAATAATCCCATGCCGTAAAGCCTAAAACTAATTCCATTCCCCAACTCATAATATATTCTAAGATAGAACCCCCAATAAAACTTAATAAAAATATTTTTAAATAAGATTCATCTTTAAATTTATATAATAGCAATGTAAGAGCAACTCCACAAATACCATATGCAAAATTGAATGGTCCAATTACTACAGCCGAATGATTTATAAATATACCTTTTGTCACCAATGACCAAATTAATTCAATAAAATAGCCACATATACTAGATATTATAAAAATATACAATAATTTATATAATTTTTTCATTTTCTTCTCCTAATTATTAATTAATTATAGGAGAAGTGCTTATTAAAGCCCCCTCCTATATTGCTTTTGCCAGAATTATTAGCTGAACTGCGGGCAGTCTTAAATATCCCTTACAACTAATGGCACTGTGTTGAAAACTATATAATTGTTTTTGTAGCTGTAAGTTTCTACATCAGATGCAGGAATGTTAACTCCAATTTTGCTTGAACCTCCAATACGCCTTATTTTACCATTTTGCCATTTTACTAATCTATACCAATTAGCAGTATCAGGCCTATTGCATATATCTTTCCACGTGTGTCCATTGGTAATTCTTTGTGCCCACTCCAATGCTTGTTCTACCCAATTTGCCATGTGTCCACCTAAAGTATCTGCAATTTCTTCAATTTCCTTAACAGTTTTTACCTTCCATGTTTTTTCTGGTATTGTAGTTACAAATGGTTTGCCATATTTTTCTGGGTTGCTCTTTACTAATAATAATGCTTGAATGATAATTTGCCGAGTTATTTCTTGTTGCTCATCACTCCTCTTGTCTGTAAAGAGATTGTAGTCAATATTTTTAGGTGTTACTTTGAAGTATCTACCTTCTGCTGGAGTTGATACAAATTGAGTTATTGCACTCCTTCTTTTTAAAGTCGCAATTGTTGTATTTTGTTTACTTGGTGCAACCTTTTTCTGCCCATCTACTGGCAAAGCTGTCTTCATGCCTGATTTCCTCCGGTTATTAAAAATTTAGAGCAAATCGCCCATTAATAGTATTGTAGCATAATTCTACAAAATTTTCAAATTAGTTGCATATATTAGGTCTCTATTAATAGTCTTGACAACAAATTTGACACACCAAACTATCAAAAATAGTTAAAATGTTTAAAATATTTAATAAATTTTTGTTAAAATAAAACCGCTATATCCTTTGATATAACGGTTTTTGCTTGGTGAACCAGAGACGACTCGAACGTCCGACCCACGGCTTAGAAGGCCGTTGCTCTATCCAGCTGAGCTACTGGTCCATTTCGGACATATAAAATAATACCATATTTTTATAAAATAGTCAATATTTTTCTTGAAATTAGTTGAATTTTTTCGTTTTCTTTGGTATACTAATATTTGCATTATTAATTTTTATTTTATGAGAAAGGATTGATGATTTTTTTATGGGAAAACATAATAGAACTAAAGAAGATGATAAATATAAAAACGTTAAAACTGCAAAAAATTCTAAAAAAGGTAATAAAAAGAAGAAAAAACATATTGTATTAATAATATTTTTAATTTTACTTGTAGCTTTAGGAATTTTTATTGCAAAACGACTTTATGATGCACAAGGTAATGTTCTTGGAGCTATACTTGGTCATGATGCAGAAACTTTGCAAAATTTGGATAAATTGCAGGTATTAATTTTAGGTGAAAGTACTGGTATGTCTGATACAATTATAGTTGCTTCATATGATCCTAAAACTCAAGAAGCTTCTTTATTATCAATTCCAAGAGATACCTTTACTGGTGAAAATAAATCTTCTGCTAAATATTATCATAAAATAAATGCTCTTTACAATTATGGTGAGACACCTGAAAAGACAGTTGAAGCTGTAAATGAAATTACTGGTTTAAATATTCAATATTATATACTTGTTGATACTGAAGCATTAATTAAATTAGTTGATACAATTGGTGGTTTAGAATTTGATGTTCCTATTGATATGAATTATGATGATAGTACACAAGATTTGCATATACATCTATCTGCTGGATATCAAAAACTAAATGGTGAACAAGTTGAAGGATTAGTAAGATTTAGACATAATAATGATGGTACTTCCTATCCTTCTGAATATGGTAATGAAGATCATGGACGTTCAAGAACTCAGCGTAATGTAGTTATTGCTCTTGCTAACCAAACACTTAAATTTAAAAATATTACAGAAATTTCAAATATCATTGATATCTTTAAAGAATATGTAGATACAAATTTAGACTTAGACGCTATAAAAGACTATTTGCCTTATGCTACTCAAATGAATATGGATAATATTAAAGTTGGCATGCTTCCTGGTTATGATGATATTGTTAATGGAATTTGGTTTTTCTTCCATGATGAGGAAGAGACAAAGATACTTGTTGATGAATTGTTTAATGGTATAACACCAGAAAGTGAAGAACAACAAGAATCAGATGGTGGAAATACAACAAATGAAAATGTAACAGATGACACATAATAAATGGCGGGTATAAAACCCGCCAAATAAATATATTATTTAGTTATTTCCTTTATTTTCTTTAATGTTTTTGTTCTTTTATATATACCTATTATTCTTAGACTTCCAAATATTATAACTAATCCAATGAATATAAGTGTAAATGTTAATCCTACTTTACTTTTCTCTACCTTATTTTCTGCAACTAAATTTGCTGTATATGTTTTCCCTTCTACTTCATAAGTTACTGTTCCAACTATCTCTCCTTTTTCTATTGGTGCTTTTAAATTTTTATTTATTTGTATTTGTGGCTCTATGTTATTTACTTCACTTTCTACTTTTACTACTGCCGTTACATCATTTGCTAATATCGCATTTAATTTCTTTGTATCTTGGTTTGCATTTTTTACATTTATTGTTTGTATATTTGTACCTGCTTTTGATATTGTTTTTATAGTATTATTTTCATAGGCATATTCTAATATTTTTTCAGTATCTTCATATCTACTATCTGATGTTGTAGATTTCATTGTAACTGCAACAAGTGGCATATCATTTTTTTCAGAATATACCATTAGGCAATAACCTGCTGGAGTAGTAAAACTTGTTTTTATACCTTGTGCATATCTATAATAATTACTACTTCCTGCTAAAAGCATTTCATTTGTTGTTTGATATAATCTATCAGACTTTTCATATTTATTAGTAGCTCCTAATTCATAATATATTTTATCTGTAATATTTCTAATTTCATCATATTGCATTGCATATTTAGCAATTAAAGCCATATCATGTGCTGTTGAATAATGTTCTTCGCTATGTGCTCCACTACTATTTACAAAATTACTATTAGTACATCCAATTTCTTTTGCTTTTTTGTTCATCATATTAGCAAATTCTTCTACATTTCCTGCAACGTGTTCAGCTAAAGCATTTGCCACATCATTATATGAAGATATTAATAGCAAATTTAGTAGTTGTTCCACTGTAAGTATTTCTCCTGGCTTTATATTGGCCGTTAAGTATCCCGATTGAACATTATCTATTGCACTTTGACTAATTGTTACTTCATCTTCCATGTTGCAATTTTCTACTACTAATATTGCTGTTAGTACATTTGTTAAACTTGCAGGATATAATTTTTCGTCCATATTTTTGCTATAAAGTATTTTTCCATCTATACAATCTATTACGACTGCTGAAGTTGCAGTAATTTCTGGTTCTGTAGCATTCACGCTAGAAGCTAGTAACATAATTGCAATTGCAATTAATATTAATATTTTCTTTACTTTCATATAGAAATATCCTCCCTTTTTAGTGGATTTTCTTTATTATAATAATATATATTTCTTAAAAAAACAATATTTTAGGAGGTTTTTATGAAAAATTTTGACAAAAAATTACTAATTATTTTTATATTTTTGTTTATAATAATTTGTATATCTATTTATTTTTTTACTAAAGATGACCAAATTGAAACAGTTTTTCAAAATGAATTCTATATTTCTCCAAATTCTACTGAAAATCAAAATACAACTGCAGAAATTATTGTTCATATAGATGGAGAAGTTGTTAAACCTGGAATTGTTTGTCTCCCTACGGAAGCTCGCATTACAGATGCCATTTCTGCTGCTGGTGGACTAACTGAACTAGCAGATACCTCTAAAATTAATTTGGCATATTCTTTGCAAGATGGTCAAAAAGTTTACATTCCTAGTATTAATGATACTCAAGTAGAAACCTATATCCAAAATGATGCAGGTGATAATGTAATAGTTCAAGATAGTTCATCCTCTTCTCTTATTAATATTAACTCTGCTACTCAATCCGAATTAGATAGTTTACCTGGAATTGGACCTTCTACTGCTTCTAAAATTATTGATTATAGAAATAAAAATGGAGATTTTAAAAATATTGAAGATTTAATGAATGTATCTGGCATCGGAGAAGCTAAATTCAATAATATTAGAGACTATATTTGCATTTAAATCTAGTATATTTTTGCCTCTTTTGGAAATAATGATTATATATTATTCCTAAGGAGGTTTTTTGTTTGATAAACAAGGTAGAAATATGCGGTGTTAATACTGCCAAATTACCTGTTCTAACAAATAAAGAAAAAAACGAATTATTAATAAAGATTAAAAATGGAGATAAAACAGCAAGAGAAGAATTTATAAATGGAAATTTAAGATTGGTTTTAAGTGTTATTCAGCGTTTTAATGGTCGTAGTGAAAATATAGATGATTTGTTTCAAGTTGGTTGTGTTGGCTTAATTAAAGCTATTGATAATTTTGATATAAGTTTGAATGTTCAGTTTTCAACATATGCTGTTCCTATGATTATTGGAGAAATTAGGAGACATTTAAGAGATAATAATCCTATTAGAGTAAGCAGATCAATGAGAGATTTGGCTTATAAAGCTCTTCAGGCAAAAGAAAAATTATTAAAACAAAACCAAAGGGAACCTACAATTGAAGAAATTTCAAAAGAATTAGGAATTAATAAAGAAGAAATTGTTGTTAGCCTTGATTCAATTCAAGACCCAATATCTCTACAAGAGCCTATTTATAATGAGGGGAATGAAAGTATTTATATAATGGATCAAGTAAAAGATTCTAAAAATACAGATGAACTTTGGGCTGAAAATTTGAGTTTAGCAGAAGCAATGAAAAAACTAAATTCTCGAGAAAAAACTATTATTTCAAAACGTTTTTTTGATGGGAGGACTCAAATGGAAGTAGCAGAAGAAATTGGAATTTCTCAAGCTCAAGTATCTAGACTAGAAAAAAGTGCAATAGAAAGAATAAAAAAATTATATAAATAATTTCTTGGTACAATAGTTGCTTTTTTTAATTATAGATAGTACAATAGTATTGGTGATTTAAATGATTGATAAGGCACATATGCATAATAAATTTAATATTGCTAAAAAATATCTTCCTTCTAAAAAAGAGATGCAATCACTAAGAAATAACATATATTCCATAATGCCTTTTCTTCAATCTTTTATTAAATATTATAATATTAGAGATGCTGTACAGTTTAGAGAAATGATTCAAAACTTTTTTCAGCTAATTTTTGAAGATTTTTTTAGGCATAATTATATTGATTCAAGATTGTATGAATCTCAAGCAATTGAGTCTATTCTTAAAGACCCCTCTATTATTTCAAGAGAATATGCAAATATTAAAAACATGTCAAATACTCATACTGTATATACTGCTAATCTGTATCGTTCACAAAAGTTAGTATTAGTAAATGCCCTTGATGATATTGCCAATATAGAAGAGTTTGCTCAAAAGTATGGTATTACTTCTGCCTCTGATATAAAAGATATTCATATAGATGGTGAAAATTCAAAAGAAATTATGAATTTTATAAAATTAACTATTGAAACTTTAAAAAAGAAAAGTATCAATGAAAAAATATTATTTATATTAAAAGAACAAAAAAAAACAAATGAAGACTTCGTTAAAGAACACCAAATTGCATGTTTAGAATCATTATATGATTTTTTCTCTACATTTAATTTTTTACAAACATATATAAATACTTATACTAGCAATAGTATAAAATTTAGTTTTTCTGACTTAAAATACCCTTTGTCTTCTACTACAGATAAAAATGGAGTAATTGGATTAGAACAAGTATTTTCAAAAGAATTTTTAAATACTTTATCTGTTGAAGATTTATGTTTTTTTAATGCATTTTGGTTTAATAGATTTGCTAAAGAATGTAATAATCTTTATATGGTTTTTTCTACAATTGATTCGTTAGATTTGTGGCAAGACATTTTGGATGGGGGAAAAAACTTTGTACTACCAGATAATGTCTTAATTGCCTCATGTCAAAAAACTCACTATATATATGGATTACTTAGTGAATCATTTAATATATATCAGGCTAGTATAACTTCTGGTGAAATTAAACAAGGAATATTTTTTTCACATTCTCCCTCAAAAGATTATTCTAGTTTTTATAATAAATTACATAATCTTATCGGGAAAGATTATTTTAATTATTTTTCTACATATTTGGATGGTAAAAATAATTTTTTAGAAGATGTTATTTTTTCTTCAATTTTTATTAATTTGATAAAATGTGCATATCGTCATAAAGATACCATATTTGAACCTTTATTAAAAAATATGCTTGATAATCCTCATTCTAAAAATTGGGGAATAATTAGAGATGAACTAATAGATGGTCAATATCTTGATTCTATTGCTAATAATAATAAAATGATATTACTCTCATTTGATATTGAAGGATTTAATATGCCTTTCCGCTTTCATATAAGTAGAGATGCCTTAATTGATATAACTAAATTAAATAATCCTGATTGTATGATTCCAGAGTATCAAGGAGCAGAAGATTTTGTTATTGGTGGTGAAGTTGTCCCTTCAAATATAATAATGCCAATTCCTAAATCTCATAGAAAAATAATTATGGAACATGCTAATGCTGATAGTCCTAATAAAAATTTATGGGAACACTTTTACTTTTTAATGAATGGAAGATTCCCTCCTCATCTTACACAAACTGTAAAAATAAGTAAGAAACAAACTAAACAAACTCGTTTACCTATATGTTACACTAGTTTAAAAAATGGTAAAAGATATTATAAGCAAAATAATAAATTTGTGGAGGTAGATAATGAACTTGCAAAATAATCAAATTTTAATTAATTACATGAAAGATAGAAAATATACTGAATGTGTATCAATTTTAAAAAATAAAATTGTTTCTTTTGTAATAGATAAAATTAAGTCTAAAGATAATACTATTGAATTTACTACTGTTTCTGATTTAATATCCGTCTCAGAATTTTATCTAGGTGATAGCACAGTTGCAAGAGCTTTGCAAAATGCTCTAATACAAGAGAATATATTAGAGCAAATAAATTACTTATTATCGATATGTGAGAATAATGGTATTAAGTAGCACTTTTCTCACTATCTCTATTATCTTTTTGTCTATTAATTTCACTTACTAGACTTGCCTTTGTTTGTACACTATTGAATATAGCCCTCGCTGCATTTATATTCATTTGTATCAAATCACTATATGTTAATCCTGTGTCTCTTAATACCCATTCATATTCTTGTTCTATATTGGTATTTGAGACTGTATCATTATCTGTATTAATTGTAGTAAGTATACCGCTTCTGTATAATTTTTCTATAGGATGCTCTCCTTCTACTGCTTGTGTTTGTATATTACTTGTTGGGCAAACTTCTAATGTAATGCCTTTTTCTCTTATTTCTTGCATAAGTCCTTTATCCTCAATGCATCTTATACCATGCCCTATTCTTTTTGTTCCAAATTCTATAGCTTTTCTTATGCTTTCTGGTCCATCTGCTTCTCCTGCATGAATTGTATATGGAATATTATTTTGCTTAGCCATAGCAAATATATCTGCAAAATTTGCTGTACTAAATAAAGCTTCTGCTCCTGCTAAATCAATAGCACATATTCCTTTTCCTAAATATTTTTTAGCTACTTGCACTGTTTTTATATTCTCATCTTGATTATCATTCCCTCTCATACAGCACAATATCAAATTTCCATCTACTTTATATTTGCCTTTTGCTTTTTCTAGTCCTCTTATTGCAGCTTCAACCACTTGCTCATAAGATAACCCCTTTTCTAAGTGTTTACTTGGTGCAAACCTTACTTCTGCATAAATTGTATTTTGATTTGCCAAATCTTCATAAAGCTCATATGTAGCTCTTTCTATTCTACCTGCATTTTGTAATACTTGTGATGGTATATCAAATTTTTCTAGATATTCATTTAGATTTTTGCAATCTTTGTCTACCATTAATCTTGTTTTTACATCTTCTAAACTTAATGTGGTACCATCTTCCTCTAGCCATTCCCTTACTGTTTCTGGTCTTAATGCACCATCTAAATGCAAATGTAAAATAACTTTTTTCATTTCATGAATCTTTGTATCCATACATAATTCCTCCATTATATTTTTTAGTTCTTATGCTCTAGGATTAAAATTTGATATATTTTGTAGCTGTACAAATAACTCTTTTTCTTGCTTTGTTAATTGTTTTGGTACTACAGTTTCTATTTCTGCTATCAAATTTCCTCTTCCACCTTGTCCATCTTTATAGCCTTTATTTGGTATTATTATTTGTTCTCCACTTTGTATCCCTGCTGGAATGTTTAGTGTAATATTTTCTTCTATTGATTCAATATTTATGTTCTTACCTAAAGCAGCTTCCCATGGTGAAATATATACATTTGTTAGTATATCACAACCTTGTAATTTAAATTTTTTATTATTTTCTATATTTATTTTTATAAATAAGTCTCCATTTTTTCCACCATTTACGCCTTGCTTGCCTTGCCCTAGTAAGCGTATTTTCTCTCCATTTCTAATTCCTGAGGGAACTTTTACAGAAAATGTTTTCATTTGACCTTTTACTGTTCTTAAGGATATTTTCTTCTCTAATCCATAATATGCATCTTCTAATTTTACAGTAATCTCTGTTTCTATATTTTCTCCCTTTACTGGTAAATTTTTATTTTCTTTTTCTGATGTTTTAATTACTGTTTCACCAAAAAACATATTAAAAAACTCACTAAAAGCAGAACCTTTTTCTCTTTTACTTTCTTCAAACTGTGCTTTTTGTTTTTTTCTACCAACTTTAGAATTCCACATTCTATCATATTTTCTTTTAGTGCTATTATTTGATAATACCCTATATGCTTCATTTATATCTTTAAATCTTTCTTCAGAATACATACTTTGTTTATTTATATCTGGATGATATTTCTTTGCTTGCTCTCTAAAAGCTATTTTTATTTGATTTTCTGTTACTTTATTTGTATCTAAATTTAATATTTTATAATAATCTTTAAAAATCATGGCTTTCTCCTTGACTAACAATTATGTTTACCGATAAAATTATAACATATTTTTACTAAGTTTTCTACTATTTTACATTTTTTTTATAAATTAAGTCTGAACTAGTAATATTAATAGCATTTCGTAGCCAAACGTAGGAAGTATATGTTCTTTTCGAAAGAAAATAATCAAACAGCCTGCTGCTCAACTCGTGACCCGCATAGACCTTTTGATTTTTTCTTGAGAAAAAAACATATACTTCCTACGTTTGGCGGATTGTATACCTCCATTTGTAAAGAATAGCAAATTACTTTTGGTTTATTTTAACTAATATATTCTTGTTTTGTTTAAAACTTTTTGTTTTTTTAACTTTTTTTCTCGTTTTTTCTTGTTTTTTTTTAATTTTATTATATAATGTAGATATGCATTTAAGGGGGTATATTTATGCGAAAAAATTCTCACACAAATATTAACTCACAATATAAAATTATTGCAGTTGATGATGAAGTTGGTATTCTAGATTCATTAAATGTATTCTTATCTAAAGCCGGCTATTCTTTTGTAGGTGTTACAGACCCTATGGAAGCAATTGAGAAAGTTAAGAATGAACATTTTGATTTAATGCTTTTAGACTTTTTAATGTTTCCTATTCATGGAGATCAAGTTGTAGAAGAAATTAGAAAATTTAATAAAGATCTATATATTTTATTACTTACTGGTCATAAAGATTTAGCTCCTCCCTTAGAAACCATTAAACGATTAGATATTCAAGGGTATTGCGAAAAAAGTGATAAGTTTGATCAACTATTACTATTAATTGAATCTGGAATTAAAGCTGTATCTCAAATGAAATTAATAAAAAATATAAATGCTGAGCTACAAGCTACATATGAAAAATTAGAATCAGCTTATATGGAAACTATTGAAACATTGCGTTTTACTGTTGAAGCTAAAGATTCTTATACAAGAGGACATTCAGATAGAGTTGCTGAATACTCTGAATTAATAGGAAAAGCTTTGGGTCTTTCTGAAACTGATTTAAAAACATTGAGAATTGGTGGATTATTTCACGATATAGGTAAAATTGGAATACCTGATAGTATATTACTAAAAACTACTAAATTAGATGATAATGAGTATTCTGAAATTAAAAATCATCCAGCTATTGGTGCACATATTATATCTAATGCAACGATATTTAAGGATATAATTCCTATTGTTAAGCATCATCATGAACGTTATGATGGTAAAGGTTATCCTTCAAAATTGCAAGGTGAAGATATTCCATATTTAGCTAGAATAACCGCTGTTGCAGATGCTTTTGATGCAATGTCTTCAAAACGTTCTTATAGAGATTCTTTACCATTAGAAGTAGTTAGACAAGAAATAGAAAAAAACGCAGGTACACAATTTGATCCTGAGATTGCTAAAGCTTTCTTACATATTTTAGATACTGAGCCAGAGGAAATAAAAAGAATACAAAATTTGTAGAGTGATTTGTTATTTGGTTATTTAATTAGTGCTGTACAGTCCGCCAAGTGAAATAGAAGCAGTTCAAACTGCTTCTATTTATTTTTTAGGAATATTTTATTTAATTACAAATTTCTTAATTAATACAATTCCTATTGCTATTACAACTAGTCCACCTGTTATTGCTGTAATAAGTAGTATTGGTGTTTCTTTATCTCCACCGAAATCCATTGTAATTATTATTGTTTCTGCAACTGATTCATCTACTTCTGGTGTAAATACTGGTATTGCTGGATTTGATTGTGGAGTAAGTGCTATAACACCTAATGGTGCATATGATTGAATCTTCTCTAAATTTCCTAAAGTTATATTATTTGCTAATGTTCCCGTTTTACTTGTTGCATTTCCATCCGCTGGTATTAATTGTGCTGCATAGCTCATAAATGTGAAATCTTGTCCTCCACTTATATCTAAACTTTCTTTATATACATTTGCTGTAAATGTTATTTGATTTCCAGCATTAAGCTCTCTATTAGCTGTTTGTATTACATTAACTTCTTCTGTAGCTTCATTTCCTGAATCAGCCCAAATATTTTTTGTTTCAGAACCTTGCTCTGTAAAATCTCCTGTTCCTAACTTTAAGGTATTTTTTGTTTTTCCTAAATAGTCTTCAATTTTTACTGGTGTAGCTACTTCTCTATCACTTCCTATATTTCCAGTATAATAAGCTGTTCCTACATAATGTCCTGGTGTAAATGATAAACTTCTCATATCTTGTTTTACAGTTTGTGCAATATTTGCATACTCAGATGTTGCCACACTTGCTAATCCTTCTCCTATATAGTCTTTATCACCTACATTTGTTACTATATAAGTATATGTAATATTTATTTTTTTATCAGATAAATTATTTGGATCTGTTACAACTTGCCATTTTCCTCTTTCATTTATCCCTTTATTTGTTGCTGTTGCTAGGTTAACACTTTCACTGCCAGTATTTGAAGTTATATTTACATTTTTTCCATCTGATGTATAATTATATATATCTGCTGTAGTATCTATTATATCTCCTATTTGTAAAGCTGTAACATGTTTTTCTAATGTTAATGCTGGTTGTGGTCTTTTTACTAATCCAAAGTTTATTGCTCTTTCTACTGGTACTGTTTGATCGGTAGCACTTTGTGATACTGGTATTTCTAATTTTGAACTTTCTGCACACATCCAAGTATCTTCTAATTTATCTTTACTATTTATTATTAGATTTGAAGGATCTGTTGTTGTTGCATGAGCCATTTCTTCTATTCTTCTTTCTTCATTATCTCTTGCCATTGAGCTATTTTCTGAATATGATGAAGCATTGAACCATTCTTTATTATAATTTGAATCTATTGTTGATTTATAGTCTTGTCCATTATATGTTGTTATATTTTGTTTTGCTGTAGAACTTGTAGTACTTCCATCTATTGCTGTATCATAATATGTTTCATCTCCATATATGAACCTTACTATATAGTTACCTGGAATAAAGTCAGTAAATGTATAATGTCCTGGGTCATTTGTTACATTATATGTTGCAATATTTCTACCATCATTTGTTATATATTTTACAGTATTTGAACCTGATACAGTTTCTTGCCAAATATATTCTAATTTTAGTGTGGTAGCTCCTACTGTAACATTTTTTATTTCTATTAATTGCACTATTACATCACTTACTTTTTGTTCAGAATCTTGATATTCTCCATCTCCAGTGTTATATTGCCCTGGCATATTAGCTTTTTTGTCTTCAAATACATACCCACTTATCGTTCTATTTACAGAATTTATTTGTATAGTTAATCCCCTTGCATCATCTGTATCGTCTTCTGTTTTATGTTCTAGTATATTATCTGGTGCAGAATCTGTGTCTATACAGCTTTCATTTGTAGAATATGAAACTATTTCTACCCATGTTTTCATTTCCCCTGTAATTAATGCTCCTGAGCTATCTTTTCCTACTGTTAATGTTAAATTGTATATTTCTTGGTTATTACTATCAGTAAACGTCTTATTTATTGGAATTATTACTTTATTATAAGTTTTACCATCTATTGTTACAATTTCTGGACTTGCTCCATCTAGCACATAACCAGTATCATAATAATATGCTATACTATTTATTGTTGCATCTGTTGCACTTTGATTATTTAATAATACTTGATATGTTAATTCTACATTTAGCTCTCCATCTTCTTTCTTTTTATTTAACATTGAGCCATATTCACCAGTTTCTAGTGTTGGATGTGCTGTGCCTGTTAAAACTGGTAATGAGCTATAATCATTAATTCTGTAGTTGTAATCTGAATTATATAAGTATAAATTATATGATGGTTTTGGATCTGCTATTGTTATATTATCATTTAAACTAATAATATCATTATATGTATAATTCATTTCTTTGCCATTTATAGTAACTTTTGCTGAATAAATATCTGTTACTGCTGCTAAATCTACACCTTTTTTCACTAATCCTAAATCTACATTTTTTGTATTTTCGTTATATGTTGTTGGTAATGTTGTTGCTATCATTTCAAATTCAGTTTTTAATTTTCCACTACCATCCACTGTTTCTAATGTAGCTGTATTTCCACTACATATATACTTTAATGTTGTCCTTGAACCATCTGTTCCAATTGCAACATCTTTTTCTATTGTATGGAATTTGTTATTAAATGATGTCCTATCTAGTTCTTGTGCATCTGAGTCTTTTGATTCGTCTGTTCCTACATTTGGAGTTGTTGCTATGTAGTTTATACCATCATATGTAAATTCAATATAATATTCTACAGGATTATTTATACTTTGTGGAAGATCTTTAAATTCATATTTTCCATTTGAATCTGTATATGTAGTTTTTATTTGAGTTTTTCCTTCTGTTACTGTAACTTCAATATCTGGAATCCCTTTTTCTGAAGAATCATATATACCATTTGGTCCTACTACTGGTTTTAATCCTGTTTGTCCATCTTGCCATACTTTACCAGAAATATCCATTGTTACTTCATTTTCAATTCTAATTTCTACTATATTTTCATCAACATTATATTCTCCAGATACATATTTTGAATCTGCTCCTATAACATCTACTTTACATCCTTCTTGTCTATGTCTTATCGTTATTACTGCTCTTCCATTTGGATATAATCCATGGAAATTTAAGTTTGGATTTGGTACTCCTATTTCTTCTATTGTTATAGTAACATCTTTATTTGGATCAATTACTTCTAATGTTCCTAAATCTATTTCTCCATTTCTATCGGTTGTTACTACAACTGATGTTTTGTTATCTTCTGTTTTTGCATTTCCAAGTAAAACTCTAAATTCAACTCCTGCTATTGGTTCTTCTCCCATAGATACATTGAATTTTAATAATTTTAAATTTTCTATCTTTGCTCTATTTTTTATTTGTAAAGAAAATTCAAATTCTTCACCTTCTTGCTTTATTGAAACTAAGTTTCCTAAAGTTCCTGTAGGCTGTACAATCTGTGATGTCCATGAATCCCCTCTAAGTATAAAATCAATTATTATTGGTCCATCATCTATGTAATATTTGTTATATTTTTCAGATATCTGTACTCTTACATTTTCTTCATACGTTATTATCACAATTTGAGCATTTCCATCACTATCTGTTTCAATCGTAGTTTGACTAAGTTGGCTATAATCGTCTCCTAAAATATATGTTTTGTCAATAGTACTATTTAATATTTCTACATCAAATTCTATATTTTCTAACACTTGAGCTGGAGTTCCATTATCTGTTTTATTTAAATTTATAACAATTTTTCTACCAACCCAAAATTCAACTTCATCTTCTAATTCTATTGGCGAACTCTCTACTTCTATATAAGCAACACACTGTTTTATAGAACCATTTATACCTATTGTTATATCTCCAGAATTTATATAATAGTTTGCTTCTGATTTAGAAAATCTATATCCACATTCTGGACATCTTATTGTTTCATCCAATATTACTTCATTTTCTGGTGTTTGATATCCTATTCCATTATAGTAAAAGCTGTTGCCACAATCAGGACATCCTGTACAAGATATAGTTATATCTTGCTCTGGACCGAATTCATACATATATGCATCATATTGTGTAGCAGTATAAGAAATTTTTAATATATTTTTTTCGCCAAATTTTATTCCATCTTCCTCTGTAAGGTAAAATTCTTTACCACTTTCTGGTATTGTTGTTAATTCTTTATCATTAATAGTTATTTTTAAATTGTCTCCTACCCATTTACCATTAACACTTGGATAATTGATAACAAATGGTCCAAATTCTCCTTTATCATTTGGTTTTATAAATTCTTCTTCAAGTGGATCTATACTAACAGAACTTTGGGTTAAATTTTGTATTATGTTTGCTTCATTTTTCAGATTAGTTATATCATTAGCCATTCCATAATCAGCAACATGTGAACCCTTGCCTAAATACTCCCAAAGATAATTTTGTCTTATATCTGTTCTAAAAGTTCCATCATAATATGAATAATCACTTGGATCTACATGTCCTAATACATATGCTACATCACTTGGTAAATTATTTGGTCCGTCATAGCAGATAAAATATCCTGGAACAAATTGTGGTCCATAAACTATACAATAAATTCCTTGGTCTGGATCAGGATTTATACCAGTTCCATTAATATATACAACATCTCCTATTCCGTATGAAACTGCTATTGATTTATTATTTTTACTTATTATAAATATTAATCCTATACATAATATTGATATAATTAGTGTTAATATAATAAATTTATGTTTTTTCATCCTAACTTCTCCTTTCCTTGATATTTTTATTGCTAATTTTAATTACTCCAAGTATTCCTAATGATATTATTAATATAATAACAATAATTAGCCATACATAGGTTTTTGCTTGTCCAGTTGTTAATGATATTATTACAGTTGCTTCTGCTATATTGTTCTGTTGTTCTTTATCTTGTATAAAATATTCATTATATGTTTCTTCTATTTTCACAGTGTTTACAGGTGATACTATTTTATCATCTGTCATTTCTTTTGTTAAAACTAATTTAATAGTAGCTGTTTCACCTGGCAATAATTTTTTATTGGCTAATGAAGAAGTATATAAGTTTCCATCATTACCTTCATACCAATCTTTATTTAATTCAGAATTAAATTTCATTCCTTCTGGAATCTTATCTGATATAAGTCTTGCATACCCATCTACTTCCCCAATATTTGTAACTGCAACTTCATATTCTACAAGTATTATTGAGCCTTTTAAATATTTTCCATCTATTTCTACTTTTGCCATATTAGTTCCAGCGAATTCATATGTATTTGAGCCCTGTTCATTTGTAACCGCTACATTTGTAATTGATTGGTTAATATCCATATCAAATTTTTTGTTTACAATAAATCCAGCATTTATATTCTTTGTTTCTCCATTGGTTAATGTCATTACCTCTGTTTTTGCTATCGTTTTTTCATTTTGAGTTGCATTGATTATGTCTGAGTCTAAATTCTCCGTAGCTTTTTCACTTTTATATTTTGTTACATTTAAATTTTGTGTATTGTATTTAAATTCTACTATATAACTTCCTTCTTCTATATTTTTAAAGTTATATTCTCCTTTATTATTTGTAATTTGTTTATCTACTTCTTGTAAATTTTGTGTGTCTATTAAAATTGCTTGAACTCCTTTTAATAGTACCTCATTTTTATCTTGTTGTCCGTTTCCATTTTTGTCTATCCATGCTACACCAAATATGCTATTCTCTTGTACTCCTGTGTTATTTTCTGTTTGTTTTTTGTCAATTTTTTTACTTATTTTATTGTATATTTCTGCTGTTTTTACATCATTAATTGTGTCTCCAGTAATATTAGCATACATAGTAACTATAGTATCCTCTTCTTGTGGTTTAGCTATACAGGTTATTTTTACTTGAACTACCTCATTGGAAGCAATGTTAATAACTGATATACCGTTAGTTAAATCTCCTGAGGTTATACTTTTTGTTCCTCCTGTTGTTACATTTATTGTTTCTATTTTTTGTATATAAATATTTTCTAATTGTGGTGTATTGAAATCTACAGTTGCATTTGACTCTCCAGTATTTTTTAATGTAACTATATATTCTATTTCTTCATTAGCTTCTAATATTTTACCTGTTTTATCGCTTGTTATTGTCGCTTCTATTTGTGCTGGCTTTGCCATCTCTATTTTATTAAATATTTCTATTTGTTTTTCTTTATAACTAATATTGGCTGTGATTGTTTCAGTTGGATTTACATAACTTTTTGCTTTTGAATATACTTCCACAGAAATAGTTGCTCCTGCTTGTAAGTTTATATTTTTTATTACTATTTTATTGTTTCTAATTGAGCTTAATGTATTGTCAATACTTACATTACTATATGCATATTCTAAGTTTTCTGGCAAATTCAAATATAATTCTACATCATTTATTGTTTGTTCTGATGTGTTAGTAATGTTTATTTTTGATTCTAACATTTCTCCAACTTCAAGTTTGGTTTCATTCCCAAAAGTTATATCAGCCTTTACCTCTTCATCAAAATATGTATCAAATTGTTCTGCTTCTTGATAAATTATTGTTTTTGATACATTTATAACTTGATTACTATCATCATACACTTCAAATTTTGCTTCATGTATTATGTCTTCTTCAATATTTGCAGGTAAGCCCATATAATAACCAAATTGTATTGTTTGTGCTTGTTCAAAATTATCTACTATTATTAAATATTTTTTTGCATTTGATGTGTATTCTGTTTGCCAATTATTATTAGTGTCTGTTAAGTCTGCTGTTGCATTTTCATTTTCTGTATAATAAACTTTTTCTGCGCCTGAAATTGGTCCGATATTTGTAGATGACCCTAATATTTTTGCATTTTGTATACTTTCCCCAAGGTTGTTTATTACTGTTCCTATTATTGTAGCAGATTGATATGTATTTGGTTCTACAGTTACACTATTATAGTCTTCTCTAGGTGAGCTAATTGTTTGTTCTCCTACTATTGCTTTTGTTTCTACAATAACTTCTTTATTTGAAATAAACTGCATTGGTACTGTACTTAAACCATTTTCTTGTATTATTTTGCCATCATATGTTTTTACATTTTCATTTTGATAATATAAATTTATAGTATTTTCTGTTGTTGGTATTAGGTCTCTTGTTTTTATTGTTGTTTCAAGTACTATTTGTGTGTTTTCTTCTATTGATTTTGTATATTCAGTTTGTTCTCCTTCTAATTTAATTGTTATAGCTTTATTTCCATTTTCTAAAGTTCCTTGTTCTACTGACGTAATTGTAAAACATGGATTATTTAAAATTACCATGTTGTCTATGTTTACTATATCTACTATATTAGGCAATTCTATAACAAAGTATGGATTTTTATTTAAATCATACTTTATACTTTCTGTATGCATTGTTATTGTAAAATTAACTTTATTTTCTACAGTCGTTGATACTTGATTTTTATCTACTCCTAATTCTGTAAATGTTTTTGTGTATTCTATTGGTGTTTTTACTGTTTCTTCTATAACTTCTACTTTTCCTTGTATTGTTACTTGTTTTGCTGTTTCTAATTCAGTAATTTTATCAAGGTCTGATACTTTTGCTATTGATTTATTATTTAATATTTCTAAATTTTCTATTTTTTGTACTTCTGTTTTTATCTCAAATTCTATAGAAATTGTATTTTCTGGATAAACTATTGTTATGTTTCCTTCTTCACCTGCTTCTGTTTCTGAATTAATTATAACAGTGCCATTTTCGGCATTTATTATTCCTATATTTTCTTTTTTCTCTTCTTGCTCAACTTCTGGAAGTACTATTATATCTCCATTTTCTGTTTCTTCTGTTTGAGTTTCACTTGTTTGTTCTTCCTCTTTTCCATCTATTTGAGCTTCTGTTTCTAATTCATTATATTTAATTTCAAGGAGACCATTTGTTCCAATTTTGTTTACTAGCTCTTCTTTGTTAATTTTAGTGGTTTTGTAAAATATGTTAATGTTTTCTTCTGGTTCTGTAATATTTTCTTGTTGTTCTTCTGTTTCTGTTGCATTTTCTTCTAATTCTTCAAAATTTATTTTTGTATTAATATCAGAAATTTCAATTCTACCAATTTCTTTATCTTGTTCTAAGGCTACAGTTAATTTTTCTTGATATTCTGTTTCTTGCTCTTGCATATTGTTTTTACAAAATTCTGATACTTCAATTTTTAGAACCTTTGCTTCTTCATTTTGCTCATTTTCTGTAGCTTCTATTTCAACATTTTTATTATCAATTGCATATGTAATAGAACCTAATACAGCCAAGTTAATATTAGCATATATAAGGCTAATTACTAGTAATGCAATTATGTTTTTTTTAATAATTTTTGTTTTTAACATACTAAACCTCCTAAAATTAATTACAATATTATATTATATAGCACATATTGTCAATATATCATTTTTTTTGTAAAATCTTACCATTGTTACGGATAGTCAAATTATATATGTTTTCCCTCTAAATTTAACATTTTTATGACATTTTCCTACACATATATTATACCACGCTTATGTAAACTTTTTCAAGTATTTTGGCATATTTTATGCGATTTTCGTTACTCTGCAAAATGAAATATAATTTTACTCCTCAAAAAAGATTGCTTAAATTATAAGCAACCTTTTTTTATGTATTTTTATTGTATTTCTTTTGCCTTAACAATTACTCTGTTTTCATCACTTGCATCTGTACATGTAATTAATGTTATTTCTCTTTTTCCATTTGTTAATTGACTAGTGCATGTTGTATCTGACTCATTAACTATATATTTATCATATACTTCGTATTGTATGGTTTCTCCAAATATATCTGTTATTTCTATTATATCTCCATTTGCAAGATCTGGTACCTTGCTAAAAAATTGTGAATTTCTATAATTATGTCCTACTATACACAAATTACCTACATCATTTGGATTTGCACCGTGGAATTTTACTGGTGCTATTTTTAATAATGTATCGTAATTTTCTGTGTCACTTGATAAAATTGGATATTGGCAATTAATAGATGGTATATTTATTTGCCCTATAGTGTAATATACTGTTCCATCACTTGCTGTTACTTTTTGTTCTTCTGTAACGTGAATTTCTCTATTTACTGGTATTTTTTCTATTTCATTCATATTTACTGAATTTTTGCTTCCATTATTTATATTTAAATCCACTACTATAGCTGGTTCTTCAACTATTATTTTTTCTGGTTGTACTTGCATTGCTTGTAATATTTCTTTTGATACTGCTTCGTTTTTATTTCTATCATATGCTGAACAAATTCCATATGTAGACAAGCCAATTAAAGCAAAAACAGATAAAAAGAATTCTATTTTAAATAGTTTCTTCTTTTTTCTCATTGCTGGTGTTACATATAATTTTTGGGATACTAATATTTGATTCATTTTTACCTGCCTTTCTATATTTTTTACGATAATACTTCTTTTATATTTTATCATAAATTTCTTATTTTTTCAATTACTTTTTGTATACTTTTTTCTGGAGTTGAAGCTCCTGCCATTATCCCTATTTTGTTTTTTGTTTTTATTGTGTTTTCATCTATTTCTTGTTCTGTTTCTATAAATAGTACATTTTTACAATGTTTTTTTGCTATTTCATATAATTTATTTGAGTTAGAACTATGTTTTCCTCCTATTATTATCATTAGTTCCACATGTTTTGCTAGTTTTTCTGTTTCAATTTGTCTTTCTTTTGTAGCACTACATATTGTATTTTTTACTTCTATATTTTCTGGTATTAATGCTTGTATTTTTTCTACAATGTTATTGAATTTTTCTAATGCAAATGTTGTTTGGGAAATTATTAATCCTTTTCTAATATTAGTTTTTTTAAATTCTTTAACAGCTTTGTGAGCATCTTCTATTTTTTCTACAATATAATATCCATGTTCGCAAAAACTAATTGTACCAATAACTTCAGGATGTTCTGTTTTTCCAACCAGAAATATAAAGTAATTTTTTTTTGAATATTCTTCGGCAATATTATGTATATGCAATACTTTTGGGCAGGTTAGATCTATTAGCTCTAGGTTTCTTTCTTTTGCTTGTTCATATATTTGTTTTTGTGTTCCGTGTGCTCTTATAATTAGCTTGTTTTTTGCTTCGTTAATATTATCTATAAATATTATTCCTTTTTCTTTTAACTCTTGTGTAACTTGTGTATTATGTACTAATTCCCCTAAACAATATATTTCTTTATTTTTTTCTGCTATTTTTCCGTGCTTTTGTTACAGCATTTTGTACACCAAAGCAAAATCCTGCTGTTTTACCTACTATAATTTCCATATTCATACCTCTTACTTAAAGTTTCATTATTTCTTCTTTTAATACATTTACTATTTCTTCTTGTTTTACTTTTCTTATTATTTCACCTTTTTTAAATAATAGCCCTTCTTTTACTCCCCCTGCTATTCCTATGTCCGCATGTTTTGCTTCTTCTGGTCCATTTACCCCACAGCCCATAACAGCTACTGTTATATTTTTATTAACTGTTTGTAAAAAATCTTCTATTTCATTTGCTATTGGTATTAAATCATATTGTATTCTTCCACATGTTGGACATGCAATTAATGTTGGAGATTCGTATAATTTACAATTTTTTAAGATTTCTTTTGCTACTTTTATTTCTTTTACTGGATCCGCAGATAAGGAAACTCTTATTGTGTCTCCAATTCCTTCTCTTAGTAATACTCCCAATCCAATACTAGAGCTTACTGTCCCACTAAATTCAGTTCCTGCATGTGTTACGCCTAAATGTAATGGATAATTTATTGTATTTGCAGCTTCTTCATAACTTTCTATGCATAAGTTTAAATCTGATGCTTTTAATGATAGTGCAATATCAAAGAAGTTTAAATCTTCTAAAATTTTTATGTGTCTTAAACCACTTTCTGTCATACCTTTTGCAGTTGGTTTTCCTCCATATTTTTGCAATATATCTTTAGGCATTGAACCACTGTTTACTCCTATTCTTATAGGTATTTTTCTTTCTTTACAAATATCTACTACTTGTTTTACTCTATCTATTGAACCAATATTTCCTGGATTTATTCTAATTTTATCAACACCTGCTTTTGCTGCTACTAGTGCTATTCTATAATCAAAATGTATATCTGAAACAATTGGTATATGTATTTGTTTTTTTATTTCTTTTATTGCATTTGCATCTTCTTCATCTAAACAGGCAACCCTAATTATTTCGCACCCTGCTCGTTCTAATTTTAAGATTTGTTCTACTGTACTTTTTACATCTTTAGTTTTTGTATTTGTCATTGATTGGATTACAACTTTATTTTGTCCTCCGATTTGTATATCGCCTACAAATATTTTTCTAGTTTCATTTCTTTTTACCATCTTTTTCTCCTTTTCACTTATAATATTTGAATAATTTTATCATTAAAAATTCAATAAATCAATTGTTTACATTAAAATTACATGATATAATATATATGAATTTATTTTGTAGGAGGTTAGCATGGCAAATGATGTTGTTGATATAACAGATGAGGTAAAAGAAAAACTAAGAGATTTTGATGAACAAGAAGCCTATTTCCTACTTTGTGAAATTTTTTCATATGCACAAGCAACTAAAGATTATGCTAAATTTCAAATAGATCTTAATGAATGGAAAAAACGTTATCCTATTGATTTATTTAGTGAACAGTATAAAAGTAAAATTAAATATATGCTAAGTAAAGAGTTTTTGGATACAGTACTAAAAAACTTTGTAGCTTTTGATGAATTATCTAAAAAGGATTCTGCTGTTGGATTAGAAAAATTAAGAAAGATTTTATCTAGTGCTGAGAAACATAAAGATGCTAAGAAATTAGATAGTGATTTATCTTCATTATATGCAGAATATCCATTAAATTTTTTAAAACAAAAATACCCTCACATTGTTCCACAATTAGTTAGTAAAACTAACCGAGCACGTATATTACAAAAATTTGATTCTGAAAATGCTTTTAAGGAGTTAACCAATATAACTGAACATCCGCAAAATTATAAAAATGCTAATGAATTTAAAGAAGCTATTGAAGAGTGGCAAAAGCTTTATCCTACTGCTGATTTTAATGATAATTACAAATCACAGGTTGAAAGAACTTTAAATGGTATTTTGGCAGAAGCTAGATTAGAAGAGCTTTTTCCTGTTTCTACTGAATTAGATTTATCTTTGGGGCAAATTATTCCTATTGAGCCTGATAGAATAAGTATTGTTAGTAAAGATGCTCTATATGATTTGTTTAAGATTATTGATAAAAATAAAGGTAATATAGATAGCTTGTTTAATTGGATGTATACATATAGTAAATATATGAATGCATTTGACTTGACTACTAAAAATGCGATTGTTTCAAGTCTTATGAGTAAATATGCTCATGAAATGCCTCCTGTTGGAACCCATTATAGAATTCCACAAATGGATTCTAATCCAGAAGAATTTTTATCTTTAACTGATTACTCTTCTATTAAACAAATTAAAAAAGATGCCTTTATTCAATTATTGGGTATATTATCTACAGAGCAAGAAGTTACACCTGAAGATAGATATAGATTAAACATTATACATGAAAATGCAGAAAAAGCCGATATTATTAAAAAGGCAAAAATTGAACCTAAATTAGATGTCTTTATGCAATCTTTTCCAGAAGATGAGCTTACTCCTTCTGACAATATATATTTAAATCCTACTAGTGATAGTGGTGGTGGAGAGGTTAGTGTTGTGCTTGAAGATTCTGCAACAGTGCCACTTATGAATGATGATGTGGAAGTTTCTTCTAATGTTTTAGAGCCTGTTGTCACTGTGGCAATAGAGGAAAATACTGACTTGAAAGATTCTAGTTCAGATACACTTACGGAAGAACAGGAAAGCTCTGTTATTGCTCCTAGCTCAGAAGAAATACAAGATCAGTCTCTTATTCAACCTTCCGTAGGGACAGAGCCATTATCTGAAGATGAATTACAAATAGAAACTTCTCCTAGTATATTATCTGAAAAAAACAGAAAAAAAATTGTCCCTGATTTTAAGTTACCAGAAGAAAGAGATATTTAAAAAATATTATACATATAATAAGGCTCCCTTTTACTTAAGGGAGTCTTTCTTTGTTTTATAAATATTTTGTTCTTAGTTATACTTCTAATTTTGTATCTACATTTTCTATTAAACTGCTATATTTTTCTAATATTGGATTTACTTCTTCTTCTATAAAATCTGTTACTTGATTTTTTGCTCTTCCACATAGATTTTCTGGTTTTAATATTTTTAATATTTCTTCTTCTGTTAAGCTAAAACTTGGATCATTTGCAATTCTTTGTACTAAGTCATTTGGTCTTCCATATACTTTTACTTGTTTCCCCGCTTCCATTGAGTGTATTCTTATTTTTTCATGCAACTCTTGTCTATCGCCACCTTTTAGTACTGCATTCATTAATATTTCTTCTGTTCCCATAAATGGTATTTCTTCCATTATGTTTGCTCTTATTCTATTTTCATACACAACTATATTTTCTGTAATATTTGCATATATTTTTAGTATTGCATCTACTGCTAAAAATGCCTCTGGTATGCATATTCTTTTATTTGCTGAATCATCTAATGTTCTTTCTAGCCATTGTGTAGTTGATGTTATTTTTGTATCATTGCTAAGTACTATTACGTGTCTTGATAAGGAGTTTATTCTTTCACTTCTCATTGGATTTCTTTTATATGCCATGGCTGATGAGCCTATTTGTTTGCTCTCAAATGGTTCTTCTAATTCTTTTTCGTGTTGTAGCAATCTCATATCATTTGCAAATTTTGAGCAACTTTCTGCTATTCCTGCCAAGCAATTTAATACTCTTGAATCTACTTTTCTTGTATATGTTTGACCTGATACTGCAAATGTTTTTTCAAACCCCATTTTTTCTGCTATCTTTTTATCTATTTGTTTTACTTTTTCTTCATCTTTGAAAAGTTTCATAAAGCTTTCACTTGTTCCTGTTGTTCCCTTGCAACCTAACAGTTTTAAATTCTCTTCTACAAATTCTAATTCTTGCAAATCTTCTAATAAATCTTGTATCCATAGTGTAGCTCTTTTCCCTACTGTTGTTAGTTGTGCTGGTTGGAAATGAGTATACCCTAAGCATGGTAATCCTTTATATGTATCTGCAAATTTCTTTAGATTGCTTATGACTTTTATAAGTTTTTGCTTTATTAGTGCTAATGCATTTTTCATCATAATAATATCTGTATTATCTGTTACATAACATGATGTTGCACCTAAATGTATAATAGGTTTTGCTTTTGGGCATTTAGTTCCAAACTCGTACACATGTGCCATTACATCATGTCTACATTCTCTTTCTCTTTGAGCAACTATTTCATAATCTATATTTTCTATATTGGCTTTCATTTCATCAATTTGTTCTTGACTTATATCTAATCCTAATTCTTTTTCTGTCTCGGCTAATGCTACCCATAGTTTTCTCCATGTTGAATATTTTGTATTATTTGACCATAGCTTGTTCATTTCTTTGCTTGCATATCGTCCACTTAGTGGTGTTACATAAATATCATTTTCCATTTTATTTTCCTCCATAATTATTTTATAATAACTAACACTGTCTCTAATTTAGAAAAATCAACTGCTGGTTCTATTATGGCATATTTTTCTGTTATGTTTTGAGCTTCCACAATTTCAGTTAATTTTCCTATTTTAAGTCCCTTTGGATATATGCCTCCTAATCCAGATGTTTCTACATCGTCATTTAAAACCAAATCTGCATCTGCACTTATATAAGTTGCTTTTAGTTGATTATTATTTCCTAGTTCTCCCTTTACAATTAAGTTGTCTCTAGAAATGCTCATTATTGCACTTATGCTACTAGATGAATCTGTTATTGGTTGTACTTTCGCTGTTGTTTCAGTAACTGAAATAACATGTCCTACAACTCCTTCTGCTGATACTACTGGCATATTTGCTCCTACGCCTTCTCTACTTCCTACATTTATCACCATTGTACTGCTTAAATTACTTAAGTCTCTATCAATTATATATGCTGGAACTGTAACATATTTTGTATATTGGTCCGATAAATTTGCATATTCTCGTAATGTTTTATTCTCTGCTTTTATTATTCCAATTTCACTTAGACTTTTGCTTAATTCTTCATTTTGTTTTTTTAGTTCTTCATTTTCACTTTTCAAATTATTTATATCTTCAAAAAATGTATTATTTCCTGCTATTTTGTTTTTTAAGTATGTTAAACCATTTTGTATTGGCATTACTAGTTTTTGTGCAATTCCTTCTAGATAAGAAAATTTGGATACATCAACATTAGTTATAACCACTAATGCGGTTAGAATAATAATTGTTATAATAATACCAATTATTCCACTCCTTTTGTTTTTATTCATAAATGCCTCCTATTTAGCTATTCCTTTCTACTCTAATTAGGTATATCCTAATTGGAATAGCCATAAACTTTATCTTCGTCTTCTTGAGTTTATTAGAACATCTTTTAGTTTTTCTAAATCTGCTAATGTTTTACCTGTTCCTTTTACTACACATTCTAATGGTTCCTCTACTGTATATACTGGCATTTCTATTTTTTGGCTTATTAATTTATCTAAATTTCTTATTAATGCTCCTCCTCCTGCAAGAACTACTCCTTTTTCTACAATATCTGCTGCAAGTTCTGGTGGCGTTTTTTCTAATGTCATTTTTATTACATCTATAATCTCTGCAATTGAATTTTGCATCGCTTGTTGTATTTGAGAAGATGTTATTATTATATTTCTTGGGAATCCAGTAGTTAAATCTCTTCCTTTAACTTCCATACTCATTTCTGTCATTAATGGCATTGCACATCCAATTTGAATTTTTATTTCTTCAGCAGTTGTCATTCCTACTAATACGCCCATTTCTTTCTTTATATAGTTAACAATGTCTTCATCTAATTCGTCTCCTGCAGTTCTTAAAGAATTACTTACTACGATTCCTCCTAAAGAAATTACTGCTACTTCTGTAGTTCCTCCTCCAATATCTACTATAATATTACCTGTTGGTTCTGCAACATCCATTCCTGCTCCTATTGCCGCAGCCATTGGTTCTTCAATTAGAAATACTTCTTTTGCTCCTGCTCTTATAACAGATTCCTCTACAGCTCTTTCTTCTACTTCTGTTATTCCTGATGGAACTCCCACAACTACTCGAGGTCTTCTCGCATTATATCTTTGACATACTTTTGACACTAAATTTTTAAGCATTAGTTGGGTTGCAGTAAAATCGGCAATAACCCCATCTTTTAATGGTTTTATTGCTTCTATCTCTTTTGGTGTCCTTCCGTAGCATTTCTTTTGCTTCATGCCCAGTTGCAAGTATTTCTCCTGTTTTTTTATCTATTGCGACTACTGAAGGTTCTTTTAACACTATTCCTTTCCCTTTCAGTGTTACTAATGTGTTTGCTGTTCCTAAGTCTATGCCTATATCTTTCCCTTTAAAATCAAATAAGTTCATTTATTAACATTCCTTTCTAAAAGCTTATAATTACTTGTTTTTTAACAATAAGCTCTGATATGTACCATCGCCTATTATTATGTGGTCTAATAATTTTATTCCCATTATTTCTGCTGCTTCATATATTCTGTCTGTAACATTATAATCTCCTTTGCTTGGAGTTGTATCTCCACTTGGATGATTATGTACTAGTATTATCTTTGGTGCTTGTATTTTTATAGCTTCAGCTAAAACATCTCTTGGTTCTATACAGGCAAAATTTGCTCCTCCTAATGATATATCAATTGTTCTTAGAACCACATTTTTGCTGTTTAGAATTAGAACTTTTGCTATTTCTCTTTTTTCATATCTTAATTCTGGTATTAAAAGCCTTGCTACATCTTCTGGGGTTTTTATTATATTTTTCTTGTTGTTTATTGGTCTTTCTATCCTTTTTGTTATTTCACAAATTGCTTTTAGTTGGATTGCCTTTACTTTTCCAATACCTTTTATTTGCATAAATTCTTCTAGCGATATTTCTTGTAAAAATCTTAAATTGTCTTGATTTGTATCTTTTTTTAAGCTTAGAATTTGTTGTGCTATTGAAACTGATGAATGTTCTTTTGTTCCTGTTTTTATTATTATTGCCAATAACTCTGCATTTGATAAATTTTCTGCTCCATAGATTTCTAATTTTTCATAAGGTCTTTCTGATAGGGGTAAGTCTTTTATTTTCATTTTTGTTCCTTTCTTCCCCCTTATATTTTATCTATATTTTTCTATAAACAAATATTGCAATCGCCATACCTATTATACTTGCAACATTTATTTTAAACCATAATCCAAAAGTTATTGTTATTATGTTTAAGTCTAGTTCTATTGGTGTGGTTAGTCCAAAGCTTTCTCCATATGATAGCCACCATAGAAAGTCTACTTTAGATGCTAGTTCTCCTAATAATCCTCCTAATACTAATCCTGATAATAAAAAAATCAATAGTATCCATATGTTTTTATC
The DNA here is from genome assembly GCA_944390405.1 of uncultured Clostridia bacterium. GTDB lineage: Bacteria > Bacillota > Clostridia > TANB77 > CAG-508 > UMGS1781. The sequence continues at coordinate 58,663 of CALXPS010000002.1, forward strand.
TTTTGCTGCCATTTGTTTCCCTCCTATTATTCTTTTGCTATAGTTATTATATATGTAATTGGCATTTTTTTCAAGATATATGTTTATTTTTTATTAAATTTATGCTATAATTTTTAATAATATTTTCACAGACTTTTAAGGTTAATAATATATTATACAATAAATGTATTTTTTCCAGAAATTTATCATTTAAATTTACATTATATAGTGGTATAATTATATTATTAGAATTATTTGGAGGTATTTATTTCATGCGTATAGAGAAGTTAAACGAAAATAAAATTAGAATCTTCTTAAATTTGGAAGATTTAAAGGAGAAAAATATAGATTTACATACTTTTATGTCTAGCTCTTTAGAGTCACAGGATTTATTTTTAGATATGCTAAGTATTGCTGAAACAGAAGTTGGTTTTAAAACTCATAATTATAAACTTATAATTGAAGCTCTTGCTTCTTCCGATGGTAATTTTATCTTAACTATTACGCGAATCAAGCCAGAACTTTCTTTGCAGACTTCTTCTAATTTGAAAAAGCCTCAAGTTAAAAGGAAATCTATAACTCCAAATAAATTATTATCTATTTATGTATTTAATACTTTTGATGAATTCTGTGAATTTTGTAACTATGTTAACACTAGTTCTTTAAGTAAATATATTAGTAAATTGAAATCTTCTTCTTTAGTATTATTTAAAAACAAGTATTATTTAGTCCTAAATAATTTGAAATTAAGTGTTACTGATTTAAAAACCTTTTCTTATACTATCTCTGAGTTTGCCTCAAGAGTAAGAAATGAAGAATTGTTAGAGAAAAAATTGAAAGAGTATGGAAAAGTTATTATTGCAAAAAATGCGATTACTACATGTTTAAAATATTTTAGTGGTACATAAATATTTTAAAAATTCTCCTTTTAAAGGAGAATTTTTAATGGAAAATTTAACCCCAAGAGCTATATTTTAACCCTTGGGGCGATTTTTAATACAAATAATATTGTGGGTTTACTCTTGAGCCATTTACTCTTATTTCTAAGTGTAAATGATTACCTGTTGAGTTTCCTGTTGATCCCACTGCTGCAATGTTTTCTCCTTGTGCTACGTACTGGCCTGCTGAAACATATAGTGCACTACAATGTCCATATAATGTTTGTACTCCATTTTCATGTGATATTATTATATAGTATCCATAACCTGTATTTGACCAGCCTGATGCAACTACTGTTCCTGATGCAGCTGCATAAATTGGTGTTCCCGCAGGTGCTGCTATATCTAGGCCTGTATGCATTCCACTACTTCTGCTTCCAAATCTGGATGTTATTGTATATCCTGAAGTTACTGGCTTTATTAAATCTATTCCTAGTTCTATTTTTGCACTCGCTATACTATATGAGCCTGAAGAATAATATACTTTCTTTTTTTCATATAATCCTGCTACAACTTGGTCTTGTGCAGTATATTCTTTTAATTCAGTATTGTAAACTTGTGTATAAGATATATCTTTTATATTATTACTATCTTTTTCTTTTAATTCATCTATAATAGCTTCTGCTTCTTCTTTTGTAGGAACATAATATTTTTCTTCATCTTCTAGTAGTATAGCATAATATTCATAATATGTAGTTCCTAGACTTTTTACTTTTTCTAATATTTCCTCACTATTATCTACGCTGTCTCTTTTTACAAAACATAAAGAATATTCTGGTAATGTTTGTATATCTACAAATGCTATGTTTTGTGTTTCTATGCCCTTCATGTATTCATTAATTTTCTTTTGTAATCCATTCTTATCATTTGTGTATCCTATAAATTCTCCATTTAATGTTACTGAATATGTTGGTTTATAAAATATAGATATTATTCCGATTATTAGTATTGCAAATATAATTATCATAATTATTAGTTTTAACGAGCTTCTTATATGTGCAAATACATTTTTAATACTTTTTAAAATTTTAAACACCTCTTTACTTTCTCAATCTATTTCATTTTACCTTTTTTTGGTGTTATTGGCAAATTTTGAATTCCTTGGTATGCCATTTTTATTTTCTGTTTTATTCGTATTATCTCTCTTTAACTCACTATTTTTCGTTTTTTCTCACTATTTTATTTTTTTCGAAACTTTTTCTAAAATACTTTTTTTATTGTCATCGCCATAAAAAAAGATATATATTTTACATAAAAATATAAAATATATATCTTAATTTTAATATTTATATTTACAAATTAATACCAAAATTCTTATTTTGATATTTCGTTTTTTACTTTATCTATTTCTGTTTGTGGTGCTGGTGATGCTGGTGTATAGTATCCTTTTAATTGAGCTACTTTAAATAATTCGTATTGGAATGTTTCGTCATTATTTCTAATTTGTTGTATTGTTTGTCTTAGTTGCATATTTTCTGCTTCTGAAATTACTCCTTGGTAAGTAGTAAGACTTGCCTTTGTGCTTTCTAATATGTCATTTACCATATACTTTTCTTCCATATTCTAACCTCCTAATTTAAAAATGTTAATAATTTTTGCTTAGTGTTTAAGCTATCTTGTGCTGCTTTTGTGAACATTTGCTTAATTTGTGGGTCTACACATTGAGATGCATATGTGTTTAATTTTTGATATGATGTGTCATGTGCGCCTATTAGATGTCTTAAATTCTGTAATTCAACTTGACTTAAATTTGCCATTTTCCCCTCATCCTTCCTTTACTTTTAATTTACATATATATTATAAACAACAAAAAAATTTTTATACAAAAAAAAGAATTTGAAAAAATCTTTCCAAATTCTCATCTCTCACTACTCACTTCTCAGCTCTAAGTTAGCATATCTCGCCATCAATCTTTTATGCCCTACTTTTTCAAATGATATATCTAATTTCAAATCGTCTCCTTCTGTTGCTATTTCTGTTATTATTCCTTCTCCAAATTTTTTATGATATATGGTTTGCCCTGTTTTATATTGTGATAAATCTATTTCTTTTAGCTTTGTAGATGAATTAGCAGCTATATTATTTAAAAAGCTTTCTGCTGTTCTGAAGCTGTATTGAGGTTGTGTTTGTTTGTTAATTTTGCTACCCGTTATTACATATGTTGTCATTCTATTATTTCCATATCTCCATTCTGTATTTTCGTTTACTTTATTTGTTTTTGTTAATTCATCTGCTCCTTCTAATAATTCTTGTGGTATTTCTTCAATAAATCTTGAAATTTTATTGCAACTTGTAGAACCAAATATTGTTCTTTGTCTTGCACATGTTAAATATAAATATTCTTTTGCTCTTGTTATACCCACATAGCATAAACGTCTTTCTTCTTCTAGTTCTCTTTGTTCACCTATTGATCTATAACTAGGGAATAATCCTTCTTCCATTCCAATTAAGAAAACAACCGGAAACTCTAGACCTTTTGCACTATGTAATGTCATAAGAGTAACTGAATCATCTGTTTCTTCCATTCCATCTATATCGCTTGCAAGCGTTATGCTTTCTAAAAATTCTGCTAATGAATTTTCTGCATTTTCTTCTTCAAATTCCATTGCAACTGTTAAAAATTCATCTAGGTTTTCTATCCTACTTTCTGCTTGTGCAGTGTTTTCTAGTTCTAATGCTTTTGTATAACCTGTTTTACTTAAAACTTCTTTTAAAATCTCTGATATAAGCATTTCATCCTTTTTGTTGGCTAATTCTTCTATAGTTTCAATAAATTGCCTTGAATTTAAAAATACTTTATTTAAGCCATATTGGTCTGCATTTTTTATTACTTCATACATAGATATATTATTCACAGTAGCATAGTTTTCTATCTTTTCCATACTTGTTTGTCCAATTCCTCTTTTAGGCTCATTTATTACTCTTTGTAAACTTAAGTTATCTGACTGGTTATGTATTAATCTTAGATATGCAATTGCATCTTTTATTTCTTTTCTTTCGTAGAATTTTAGGCCTCCTATCATTTTGTATGGTATGTTTTCTCTTCTTAATATATCTTCTACACTACGTGATTGTGCATTCATTCTATATAGTACAGTAAAGTCTGCATATTTATAGTATTCTTCTCTTCTTAGTTTGTTTATCTGTTCTACTATAAAATTTGCTTCTTCATATTCATTATCTAATCTTGAAACTGTTGGAAGGTGTCCGCCTTCTTGTTCAGTCCATAAGTTTTTTTCATATTTTTTTTCATTATGTTTTATTACTGCATTTGCAGCATCTAATATTGCTTTTGTAGACCTATAATTTTGTTCTAATTTAATAATTGTTGTTCCTGGAAAGTCTTTTTCAAAATTCAATATGTTTGTTATATCTGCTCCTCTAAATGAATATATTCCTTGGTCGTTATCACCCACAACTGTAATGTTTCCGTATCTTCCAGAAAGTAATGTTATTAATGTAAATTGTGCTTTATTTGTATCTTGATATTCATCTACTAATACATATTTGAATTTTTCTGAATAATACTCTAAAATATCTGGATTTTCTGTTAATATTTGAATTGTCGAGTTTATTATATCATCAAAGTCTAATGCATTGTTTTCTTTTAATTTTCTTTGATATATTTCATATACCTCAGCTATTTTCTCTTTTCTTTTTTCTCCATTGGTTCTTAAATTATATTGCATTGGTGTGAGCATTTCGTTTTTTGCATTACTTATTTCTGCTAAAACACTTCTATCTGTATATATTTTATCATCTAAATTCATTTGTTTAATGCATTGTTTTACTAATGTTTTTTGGTCTGATGTATCAAATATAACAAAGTCAGAATTAAATCCTATTCTATCTATATGTTTTCTAAGTATACGCACACAAATTGAGTGAAATGTTCCAATCCACATATTATTTGCGTTTTCTCCTATTAATTTTGTTATTCTTTCTTTCATTTCGTTTGCTGCTTTATTTGTAAATGTTATTGCAAGAATATTCCAAGGACTTATATTTTTTTCTTCTATTAAATATGCTATTTTGTGTGTTAGCACTTTTGTTTTTCCGCTTCCTGCTCCTGCAATTACTAAGCATGGTCCTTCTGTTTGTAACACTGCTTCTTTCTGCTTGTCATTTAATCCTTCTAATATCTCCATTTATTTATTCCTTTCTTAATTTATATTTTTTCTATTATTTTGTTTATACATTCGTCTATTTCTTGTGCACATTTCTTATATATTTCATAACTACAACCCCATGGGTCGTTAATGTCTAAATTATTTATTGGATATCCAGCATACTCTTTTATTGTAAATACTTTTCCTTCCAATTCTGGATATTTATTTAATACATTGTTCTTATGTGATGTTGTAGCACATAAAATAACATCCATTTCTTTTATTGGTGAATTTTCTATATTTGTTGCCTTATGACTTGTTAAATCTACATTATATATGGTATTTAATACTGATATGGCTTCTTCCGTAGGTCTATCGCCATTATATGCAAAAATCCCACAAGAATAAACTTCTATTTTTTTGTTTTGTGATTTCACTTTTTGTTCTAGCATTGCATGTGCCATTGCACTTCTACATATGTTTCCTGTGCATATAAACATTATTTTCATTGTTTTTCTTCTCCTTATTTAAATTATGTCTAATATGTAACTTTCCATCTTTACTGGATTGTCTGCTATTCTATATGCTTGTTTCAATTCTTCTATAGCTGTTTTTCCAGTATCTTCGTTGTTTACATGTACATATGCTAATATATCTCCTTGTTTTACTTTGTCTCCTATTTTCTTTTCTAACCATATTCCTACTGCATGGTCTATGCTATCTTCTTTTTTTATTCTTCCTGCTCCTAAATGTACTGATGTTACACCCACCTGTCTAGCATCTAATTTTTCTATATGTCCTGTTTTTTCTGCATATAATGGCATAATATATTTGGCTTTTTGAAATTTTTCTGGATTTTTTATATAACTTATATCTCCATTTTGATTTTGTATCAACTCTAAAAATTTATTATATGCTTTACCATTTTTTATGTTTTCTAGAATTCTTTCTTTGTTTTCTTCTAAATTTTCACCTTCACCTGCTAATTTAATTATATAGCTTCCTATTGCTAAAATAATTTCTTTTATATCTTCTGGTATATTCCCTTTTAAGCACTCTATTGTTTCCAATATTTCCAAGGTGTTTCCTACTGCTTTTCCTACTGGTTCATTCATATTTGTAAGTACACATACTGTTTCTCTATTAGCTAATTTTCCTATGTCTTTCATCATTTTTGCTATATAAATAGCATCTTCTTTTGTTTTCATGAATGCACCACTACCAACAGTTACATCTAGTACTATTTTTTCTGCACCTGCTGCTATTTTTTTGCTCATTATACTAGAGCTAATAAGTGACATATTATCTACACAACCTATGCTATCTCTTAAAGCATATAATTTTTTATCTGCTGGTGCTAAGTTTGATGTTTGTCCTATAATACTAATACCTGTCTTTTTTACATTTTCTATAAATTTATCTATTTCTACTGATGTATTGTATCCTGGTATTGATTCTAATTTATCTACTGTTCCTCCTGTAAAACCTAATCCCCTACCAGACATTTTCGCAACTGGTATGCCCAAAGATGCAATCACTGGCATTAGGATTATTGTTATTTTATCTCCTACTCCTCCTGTACTATGTTTATCCACAACTGTTTTACCTAAACTTGATAAATCTAATATGTCTCCTGAGTTTGCCATTTCTAATGTTAGATTTGTTGTTTCTTCTTTTGTCATTCCATTTAAGTATATTGCCATAACTAGAGCCGCTGCTTGATAATCTGGTATGTTTCCTTTTACATATTCTTTTACAAAGTATTCTATTTCCTTTTTAGTTAATTCTTTTTTATCTCTTTTTTTAGCAATTATTTCTTGACTATTCATTATTTTCTCCTTTATATAAAATTTTTAATGAATGTTTTTCTATGTAATGGACATGGTCCGTACTGTTTAATAGCTTGTATATGTTTTGCTGTTCCGTAACCTTTATGGTTTGTAAACCCATATTGGGGATATATTTCGTCATATTCTTGCATTATTCTATCCCTTGTAACTTTTGCAATTATTGATGCTGCTGATATACTATATATTTTAGCATCTCCTTTTATTATTGATGTGTATGGTATACCACATGTGTCAATATGTTCTAATGCATCTACTAGTATTCTGTCTGGCTTTACTTTTAAATTGTCTATTGCCATATGCAATGCTTTTTTTGTTGCATTTAATATATTAATTTTATCAATTTCATTTTGGTCTATGATTCCTACTGCCCAGTCTACAGCCTCTTCAGTTATCGTATCATATAGCATTTCTCTCTTTTTTTCTGATATTTTTTTTGAGTCATTTATACCTTCTATAAATGACTCTGGCTTCATTATAGCGATTCCTACAACTACTGGGCCAGCAAGTGGTCCGCGCCCCGCTTCATCTATTCCTGCTATGTATTTTATGCCTGTTTTATATAAATTTGTTTCGAATTCTTTTAGAATATTTAATCTTTCTATTTCTTTTTCTTTCATTTTTTCTTTCCTTTATCTATAAGTTAAGTAATCTTTTTAATATTATTTTATTGTATTTCAGATAATTTGTATTTCCCATTTATGCCTAACGAATAAAATACTTCTCCAGAATTATAATCTACTACATAAAATTCATTATTGTTAATGCTTACGTCTTTTATTCCTTCATTATTTAATTCTTCTTGACTTAATATATATAAATTTGAGTTTTCAATGCTTAATAATGCATTTTTTAGTTCTTCTGTTATTATATATTCTGTTGTGTTATTTTCTATTTCTAGTTTGGTTCCTATTAGAATATTATTTTCTGCATCGACTGTATGTTTATTACTTATATTTGTAATTATGCCTTGTATAGCAAGCATTGTTGCTTTTGTATCTTCTATCTTTTGATTATTAATATAATTTTTGGTGTATTGCACTCCTGTAAATATTATTACCCCTATTACTATAATTGCTAAAACTAATGCTACTAGAGTAATGCCATCTTTATTTTTCATTTTTTTACTCATCCTTTCAAATAAAAATCTTATTATATTATATATGTATAATTTGTTTTTTTCAATACAGATTGTCAAATTTAATTTTTTTTTAAGTTTATTCTTGTATTATTTTTATTGTTTAGTATAATATATTTATGGAGGTATTGATATGGAAAATGACAATGATTTTTTTAGAAAATTTGATAATGCAGGGAAGCCTAATAAAAAATCTATATCTACTACTATTTTAACTTCATTCATTTCTGCTATAATAGGTGCTGTTTGTGCTAGTTTAATATTTTTAAGTATATATAATGATAAAGAAGCTATAGATACTTCAACAGCTAACTCTAATAATTCTTCTTCATTTAATAACCTAAATTTATCTCAAGTATCACTAGAAAACTATTCAGATACTGCTATTTATGCAGCTAATAAAGTTTTACCATCTATGGTAAGTATATCTGTAGAGTATGATGTAAACTATATGGGAATGACTAGAACATCTTCAGGCTCTGGTTCAGGAGTTATAATCAGTGAGGATGGATATATTCTTACTAATAATCATGTTGTTAGTTCTTCTGATTCTTCTGCCTTTTATCAAGTAACTGATGCAAAATCTATAAAAGTTAAGATATATGGCGATGATACAGAATATGAAGCTAAAATAGTAGGAACAGATAGTCAGACAGATTTAGCCGTTTTAAAAATAGAAAAAACGGGGTTGACACCTGCTGAATTAGGAGATTCTAGTTCAGTTCAAGTTGGAGAATTTGTTTTAGCAATTGGAGATCCTTACGGATTGCAATATTCTGTTACTGCTGGTATTATCAGTGCTTTAAATAGAGAAATGACAGTTGAAGGTACTTCTTATACAGTTATTCAAGCAGATTGTGCAATAAACTCTGGTAATAGCGGAGGAGCTTTAGTTAATAGTAAAGGGCAAGTTATTGGAATTACTACTTTAAAATTATCCGGTACTGGAATTGAAGGTGTAAGTTTTGCTATACCTATTAATGATACTATTGAAATTTATGAAGGATTAATTGAAAATGGTAAAATTTCAAGACCTTTTGTAGGAATTTCTGGTATTGATTTAGATGAAGCAACAGCTATTAGAAATGGGTTGACTAAAGGAATCTATGTTGATAGTGTTATAGAAGGTAGTAGTGCAGAAAAGGCCGGTATACAATCTGGTGATGTAATTGTGAAGTTTGATGGACAGTCTGTTTCTACTATGGATGAACTAACTGCTATAAAGGATACAAAAAAAGTTGGAGATAGTGTTGAGGTAGTTTTTTATAGAGGAAATGAAGAAAAAACAGTAACACTTACATTAGGCGAAGCAGAATAAATCTTATTTTTTATTTAAAATACAGACTCAAAAAGAAGAAATCTACTAATATATATGTATGAATATGTAGGGGCGAGCAATGCTCGTCCTTTTTTATTATCTATTAACATTAAAATTATATCATTCCATTGCAAACAGGACGAGCAATGCTCGCCCCTACAAGATTGTAATATATTTATTATTGATATTTATTAACTTAGAAAAGTGGTGTTATTTAGTCTTAATGTTATCAAATTTATATTTCTTCCTTTTTATTTCTTATTTTTTTTAAATCTTGCCAGAAATATATTTTTTTTGTATCATCTCTTAATAGTGCTGCTGGATGGAATGTTGGTAATATTTTTATTCCATCTTTTTCAAACCATTTGCCTCTACTTGCTGTTATACCATATTCAATGCCTAAAATATTCTTTAAAGCTACACTTCCTAATAATACTATAATGTCAGGATTAACTAGTTTTATTTGGGCTTCTAGGTATTCTATGCAGGCTTCAGCTTCATCTCTCTCAGGATTTCTATTTTTAGGTGGTCTACATTTTACAATATTTGTTATATATACATCATCTCTTTTTAATCCTATCCCTTCAAATGCTTTGTTCATTAGTTGTCCTGCTTTTCCAACAAAAGGTATCCCTTGAATATCTTCATCTGCTCCTGGTCCTTCACCAATAAACATTACTTTGGCATTTTTATTTCCTATTCCAAATACTACATTTTTTCGTTCATTACATAATCTACATTTATTGCAGTTTTTGCATGCGTCTTCTACTTCTTCCCAATTTTCGTACATATTTCCTCCCAATTTATTGCATCTATTTTTTCATTATTTTCTATTATATAGTCTGATTTTTGAATATAGAACTCATCCTCTTTTTGTATATTTAATCTTTCCCTAGCAGTTTCTGGTTCTATATTATCTCTTCTACAGATTCTTCGTATTTTTTTATTTATATCTGCTATAACTCCTATGGTAAAATTGCATATTTTATCTAATCTACTTTCAAATAACAATGGTGCATCTATAATTATGTTTTTATATTTAGTATTATTTGCTCTTTTTTTTATTTCATCTACAACGTATTTATATGTAAGTTTATTTAATTCTTTTCTTTTTTCTTCATCATTATAAATAATTTTTGCAATTTGTTGTTTTTTTAATTTATTATTTTCTACTATTGAAATTCCAAATAATTCTACTATTTTTGCATAATATTCATTTCCATTTTCTGATAATTCTTTCACTACCTCATCTGCATCAATTACTTTTGCATCTATTTTTTTTGCAAGAATTTTTGAAATTTCACTTTTTCCAGTTCCTGAATTCCCTGTAATTCCAATTATCATATTTTTCTCCTTATTTTTCTAGGATTTCTACTACGTGTTTTGGTAAGAATTTATCTACATTTACGCCATTATTCCATAGCTCCATAACTAAACTTGATGAAAGATATCCCCAGTCTCCCGCTCTGAAATAACATGTATCCAATCCCTCTATTTTCTCATTAGCCTGTGCAATATTTTCTTCATATTGATAATCTGTTCCGTTTCTTAATCCTCTTATTAGAATATTTGCTCCTCGTTTTTTTGCTTCACAGGCTGTAAGTCCATCGTATAAAATTACATCTACATTTTTTAAATTCATTTCTTCTATAGTTTTTTTTATTGCGTCTTTCATTTTTTCTTTGTCAATTCTTACTTGTTTTTCACTATTATATGCTAATCCTATAATTACTTTGTCAAAAACATTTGCTGCTTTCATTACAATCTGTAGGTGTCCATTTGTAAATGGATCAAATGAACCTGCATAAAAACCTATTTTTTCCATTATTCTTTCCTCCATTTTTTTACTCATTTTCTTTAATTTCTTCTAAAATAGTCTCTTTAGATTTGTTTTGTAAATATTCGTATTTATTAATATTGGGGTTAAATGCACATATTGTTTTATATTCACAATATTTACATATTGATGTTTTTTTTGTCTTATCATATATTGGTTTTATATCTATTTCTCCACTTAATATTTCTTTTGCTATTTGTTTTATTATTCTTCTAATAGTTTTTTGTAAGTTGGTAAATTGTTCTTTGGTTACTGTGCTAGACCTATTTTTACTTATGTTTCCATCTTTATCTAAATATACTGGAACTATATTAGATGCACCTTTTTCTAATTTTCTATCCATCATTTTTATTATTTTTATATCTGCTAAAATCAAACCATTCATTTTAAAGCTTTTTCTTATTCTTTCTTCTATTTCTTCATCACTTAAATTTTTACTTTCTTTTATAATTGGTTCTATTAAATTAAAATACAATATTCCTGCTGGCTGTTTATTCTTTTGGTTACTAATAGCATCTATATACGTTAATAATTGAATTTGTGTGCCTGCTAACATTTGGTTTAAGTCTATACTCTTTTCAGAAGACTTATAATCTATTATTCTTATAAACTCTTGTCCTTCATTAGTTCCAATGTCTATTCTATCTATCTTTCCTATAATTTCTACATTTTCCATTTTAGACACAAATTCAACTTCATTTCCTGCTACTTTAAAATCACTTAATTTCATTTGATATACAATATATTTTATAGATTCTTTTATTGTTTTTTTCAATCTATTTGTTAATATAATAAATTTTGCTGAGCTAGAAAATATATAATTTTTTTCTAATTTTAATTTTTCATTTATTATTTCTTCTACTATTTTTTCTATATCTTCATTCTCTATACCATCTATATCTTGCACTCTTTCAAAAAATGTATCTACAACGTCGTGCATAAACGAACCTGTATCTATTGCATTTAACTTATATTCTTCTGTTTCTTTTACCTTTAGTCCGTATTTTAAATGAAATGAAAATGGACATTTTCTATATTGTTCCATTCGTGAAATACTTGTCTTTAAAGTGTTTCCATATAGTTTTTTTATATTTTTTTCATTTATTTTCTCTGCTTTATTTGAATATTCTAATCCTTTCAAGCTATAGTTTAATTTGTTTTTCCAATATAAATTTTGCTTATACCAGTTATACACATCTATCCATATATCATCTATTTCTTCGCCATCTTTTAATTTGCGAATATTTTTTAATAATTCCTCAAAAGTTGCATTTTGATTTGTTATAAATGATTTTTTTGTTATTATATCACTTTCTTCTTCTAATTTTGGAAATATTTTTTTTATTTTTGATATTATAGCAGAAGGTCTTAAAGCTGCCCCTTCTTTATTCGAAGATGTATATGATAAATATAGTTTTCCCTCCGCTGTTGTTAATGCTTTATATATATTAAATTGGTCTTCATATAAATTATCTAGTGTTCCTTTTGCAATTTCTAAATTATTTTGTTTTAATATTTCTCTATCTTTATCATTTAAAAAACCTTCATTTTTATTTACACTCGGAAATATTCCATCATTAATTCCTATAATAAATACTACTTTTACTTTATGGCTTCGTGTTCTGTCTACATCCCCTAAAATTACTTGATCAATATTTTGTGGTATTTTTCCTAATTCTTTATTTTTTAGTCCTATTTTTAATATTTCTTTATAAGTGTCTAATGTCATTTTTTCATCTTGGAAAAATTCTGCAATTTCATCAAAAACGTCTATTAATATATCCAAACTAGATTTGTATTCTTCTGCAATTTCATTTTCTCCAATTCTTTTTAATTTTTCTATTTTTTCATTCAATTTTATTTGAATATTATTTTTTAATAAATATTTATATAATTTTTCAGTTATTTTTTTTGCTGTTTTTTCTTTGTCTATTTCTTTTTTTAATTCTAACAAAGGTTTTACAATTCTTTTTCTTATTTCTTCATTTTGATGCCATTCATTTCTATACCATTTATTTCTATTTATTCCTGACTTTTGGCAATATTTTTCTATTTTATATATTTCGTTTTTTTCTAACTCCAAAAATCCCGATTTTATATAATTAAATACTGCTTCTGTATTCCAATTAGTTGTAAATATTTCTAATATGGCAAGTACATATTTTATAACTATATTTTCAGTAATTTCAGATTTTTCATCAATAAATATTGGAATATTATATTTTGAAAATATTGCTTTAACTACATTTTGAACATTATCTATATTTTTTGTAATTATTGCAATTTCATTATATTTATATTTTTCCTCCCTTATTAATTTATTAATTTCTTGTGCAACATGCTCAATTTCTGTATATGGAGAATTTGCTAAAAATAATTTAATATTTTTATTTTCCTTCTCATATTTTTTATAAATTTTGCTATAAATATTTTCTTCTAAATGATTTAATTCTGAATTTTTAAATCTATATTTTTTATTTAAAAAAATTGATTTTTCTTGTTTTTTATTCACAATTTGTACACAATCTGTTAATAACTTTTTGAATTGTTTATTAAAATAAAATATATCACTTTCTTTTTCTGTATTTTCTTCTAGATTATCTGTGCATAATGTAATATTTACTTGTTTTGCTTTTTTCAATATTTCAGTTAAAATGTTATATTCTTGTTTTGTAAAACCTGCAAACTCATCTATATAAACAATAGAATTATCAAACATTTTGCTTTCAGGTATTTTCTGATATAATTTTGTAAGTACATCTTCTTCATCTATGAATTTATTTTTCATAATATTTTCATATTTTTTAAATATATTATTTATATCTTCTAACTTTTCTTTTAATGCAATATTTTCTATTTTATTAATTTTATCATCTATTTTTTCTGAATTTATATTGTGTTTTTTTAATTCTGTTATTTCTTTTAATACTAATTCTATATTATCATTTGAAGTACCAAGAAATTTTAGATTTTTTTTCTCTTTTTCTAATATTGAATATATTATCATTGCTCTACCAGATTTGGAAATTAATACATCTCTTAACCCTCCAACTTCAGTAAATACGCGATTTGCCATTCTATTAAAGCTAATTACCTCAGCATTAATAGAAGCTGGAGTATCTATGACTTCCAACAATCTCTTTTCTGCAGAATATGAAAATTGTTCTGGTGTGATAATATATATTTTTTCATTATTTTTAATATGCTCTTTTATTTCATTAAAACAATATGTACTTTTACCAGTTCCGGCCTTTCCATAAATAAATCTTAATCCCATATAATTCTCCTAATTTTTGATATATCTATTTTATCAAAAAAAAGAGGAATATACAATATATATAGTAATTATCTATCATTTAGATGTTACCATTCAGAGTTACAGATATATAGTCCACTAAAAGAAGGAATTATATGTTTTTTTCTCAAGAAAAAATCGAAAGGTCTATGCTGGTCACGAGTGAAGCAGCAGGCTGTTCGATTATTTTCTTTCGAAAAGAACATATAATTCCTTCTTTTAGTTATAAAGTGCTATCAATTAACTTAGATAAACTGCCATTCAAGTTAACTTAATTAATAGCATTTTGTAGCCCAACGCAGGAGTTTTATATTTAAAATAAATTGAGGACCCCCGAAAAGCATCGTAGGCGTCTCCATCGTGGGCTCAATTTATTTTAAATATAAAATCTCCGATAAGATTGGGCGGACTTTATAGCAGTAAATTAGAATATTATAATAGTTATACATATTCTTGTTATTAGCTTTCTATATTTTCATATTCTGATAAATCTGGAAGTTGTATGTCCTCATCTTTTACGATCCCAAACTCATATTTATAATCTGTAACAGTATTACTTGCTCTATTTATTTGCTTTACCAATAATCCAGTATCTTTATCTATATATTGTTCTTGTCCTTTATCTTTTAATACATAACATTCTATTTCTCCTAAATTAGTTTTTTCAACTCCATATGCCAAAGCCATATATATAACTTCATTACCATTATAATATGGCAAAGGTGTTATAGCTGTTAATGATGTCTCCCTGCTTATTTTTTTACCAAACTCACTATCTGTTAATAATAGTTGTTCATTCCCTTTTTTATAAAAAATTATTTCCTTTTTACCTTCTTTTTCACTATAAGATACCATTTTTACTATATAATTGCCATCTTTATAATAACACTCGTTGAATCTATATTCTTCTCCGAAAATTCCTTCTGTTCTAGCATAATAGTTATTTAAATCTTTTGCATTTTCTGCCTTGTTAGCTAAGTTTGTTACTATTATTATTCTTCTACCAATTACTAAAATAATTATTATAATAATTATTAATAATATAGTCTTTAATATTCTCATTTTATTTTTGAATTTTTTTAGATAATTTACTTCTCTTTTTTCAATTTTTGTATCATTTGTTTTTATATTCTCTTTCATATTAGTAAGAATATTTGTACATTCTTTACATTCTTCTAAATGTTTTTCAACATATTCTTTTGATTCATTGTTTAATAAACCATCAATATAATTAGGTAATAAATCTTGTACAATTTTACATTCTTTGTTTTCTTTCATTTTCATCAACCTCCTTTAATTTTTGTTTTCCTCTATAAAAAATTACTCTTGCCCAATTCTCATTTTTCTTCATAAGGTTACCTATTTCTTTAAACGATAATTCTCCTTTTATTCGTAAATAAATAACTTTTCTTGTTTTTGCATCTAATTTTTCTATTTTTTTGTATAACTCACTCTTTTCACTATTTTTAAATGCTATATCTTCTATTTCTTCTACATTTTCTATATTCTCTAATGTTTCTATATCTATTCTACTCTTCTCTTTCTTTTTTTTCATTATTTCTTTAAACCATAAATGCTTCGCAATTTGACATAGCCAAACTGAAATCTTACAGTTGCCTTTAAATGAATTAATATATTTTACTGCTATGCAAAACGTTTCTTGCGTTAATTCTTCTGCAATATCATTACTGTGTGTTAAGCAGAATAAATACTTATATACAATATTAAAATTTTCTCTGTATACACTTTCAATACTCTGCATGTTTTTCCCCCCCTATTTATATATATGAGTATTTATCTTACAATTTTGTTACAATTTTTTATCTGTTTTTTAAAATAACTTTAGAATTATACTTCAAATAACCTAATGTAGTTAAGTATTATCTATTATTATCAAATCTAAAATAATAAGCTTAAGAAAAAACTTCTTAAGCCTATTATTGTTTTAGATTTTTATTCATCTTTATCTGGTTCTATTTTTTCTATGCTTACTACTTTTCCTTCATTTGTTCTCATTAATGTTACTCCTTGTGTTGAACGACCTAGGACACTTATTTCCGCAACATTTAGTCTTATTATTGTACCTGTATCTGTTATTAGCATTACATCATCTTCTTCATTTACTATTCGTATTCCAACTATTGTTCCTGTTTTTGGTGTTATCTTATATGTTATAACTCCTTTTCCTCCTCTTGTTTGAACTCTATATTCATCTAGTTCTGTTCTTTTACCAAAACCATTTTCTGTTATAGCAAGTAATGTTGATTTACTTCCCTGTATTATTGATTCCATTCCTATTACATTATCATCTTCATCTAATCTTATTCCTATAACTCCTTGAGATACTCTGCCTACAGGTCTTACATCTTTTTCATTAAATGTTATACACATACCTTGTTTTGTGACTAACACTACATTATCTTCTCCATCTGTTAATCTTACATCTATTAGTTCATCATCATCTTTTAATGTGATTGCTAATAATCCCGTTTTTCGTGCTGAATTGTATTCTGTTAGTCCTGTTTTCTTTATTAGTCCATTTCTTGTAGCAAATAGTAAATATTTACCTTCTGCAAAGTTTTGTATTGGTATAACTGTTGAAATTTTTTCTCCAGCGTCTAAACTTAACAAGTTTACAATTGCTGTTCCTTTTGCAGTTCTACCTGATTCTGGTACTTCATATCCTCTTAATCTATATAATTTTCCTTTATTACTAAAGAATAATATTGTATCATGTGTTGAGGCTGTAAAGATTTGTTTTACAAAATCATCTTCTCTTGTAGATATTCCTGTAATTCCTTTTCCTCCACGTTTTTGACTTTTGTATGTATCTATTGGCATTCTTTTTATATATCCAAAATGAGTTAATGCTATTACAGTTTGCTCTTCTTTTACTAAATCTTCTACATTAAATTCTCCTTCTGCTGCAATTATTTTTGTTCTTCTTTCATCACCAAATTTTTCTTTGATTTCTAAAAGTTCTTCTTTAATAATTCCATATACTAATGTCTCACTAGATAAAATCTCTTTTAAATGTGCAATTAACTTCATTAATTCATTATATTCTTCTTCTATTTTTTCTCTTTGCAAACCAGATAATGTTTTTAATCTCATATCTAGTATTGCTTGAGCCTGAATTTCAGAAAGTCCAAATCTTTCCATTAATCTTTCTTTTGCATCATCATATGATGAACGTATTATATTAATTACTTCATCTATATTATCTAAAGCTATTTTTAATCCTTCTAATATATGTGCTCTTGCTTCTGCTTTGTCTAATTCAAATTTAGTTCTTCTTAAAACTACTTTTCTTCTATGTTCTATATAATGATCTAAACATTCTCTTAATGTTAATATTTTAGGCTCCCCATCTACTAGTGCAAGCATTATTATTCCAAATGTATCTTGCATTTGTGTATTCTTATATAGCAAATTAAGAACAACCTGTGGATTTGCATCTCTTTTTAATTCTATTACTATTCTCACATTATCAATTCTATCTGATTCATCTCTTATAGCAGATATTCCTTCTATTCTTTTCTCTTTTACTAATTCTGCTATATGTTCTATTAATTTTGATTTATTTACTTGGTATGGTAATGAAGATACAATTATTCTTTGCTTTCCACCAGACATTTCTTCTATTTCTGCTTCTGCTCTTAATGTGATTTTTCCACGTCCAGTTGTATATGCTTGTTTTATTCCTTCACGGCCTAAAATTGTTGCACCCGTAGGAAAATCTGGTCCTTTTATAACAGACATTAACTCTTCATTAGTAACATTATCTTCATCTATTATTTTAACAATTCCATTTATTAATTCTGTTAAATTGTGTGGTGGTATATTTGTTGCCATACCTACGGCTATTCCTGATGAACCATTTGCTAATAATGCTGGTATTTGTGCAGGTAGTACTCTAGGTTCTTGTAATCTATCATCAAAGTTTGGCATGAATTCTACTGTGTTTTTTTCTATGTCTGTTAACATATATTGTGCTAGTTTCGACATTCTTGCTTCTGTATAACGATATGCTGCTGGTGGGTCTCCATCTATAGACCCAAAGTTTCCATGTCCATCTACTAGCATATATCTTAAAGAAAAGTCTTGCGCCATTCTAACTAATGCATCATAAACTGATGAGTCTCCGTGTGGATGATATCTACCTAAAACGTCTCCAACTGTTGTAGCACATTTTCTATATGGTTTGTCTGGTGTGAAGCCATCTTCGTGCATTGTATATAAAATTCTTCTATGCACTGGTTTTAATCCATCTCGTACATCTGGCAATGCACGTGCAACTATAACACTCATAGCATAATCGATATATGCTGTTTTCATTTCATTTTCAATATCTCTTTGTATAATTCGTTCTTCTGCTTTATCCATTATTTTTCCTCTTTTCCATATATTTTTAACATACTTATTATATATGAAGTTTACAAAAAATTCAAGCTTTAATTTTGTTTTTTTTATACTGAATGGTAACAATTTTTTTTATTTTTTTTTACTTTTGTATGTCAATAATTTTTGAAAATTTCACTTTAAAATAGCGTTATTTTATTAGCGAAAATTTCACCCATATGTAATCTTGA
>CALXPS010000003.1 GCA_944390405.1 uncultured Clostridia bacterium
TAGATGAACCAGAAATAGTAAAACAAGGTTCAAGATTCGGAGTAAAACTAAAAGCAAGAGCACCATCAATACATATGATAAGAGCAGATATTGAGACTGAAGTATCTCCAATAGTAGGAAGCGAAAAACAGTCTGAAGAACTTGTAAATTATTTACTATCAGAATTTGAAAATGATCCAATAAAAATATGGGAATCAAACATATTTGGTAAAAATTTACATGAGTTAGTAAATGAAGGGCTACAAAACAAATTATATAGAATGCCAGAAGATGCACAAGGAAAACTACAAGAGACATTAGAAAGAATTGTAAACGAAGGAAGTGGAGGATTAATTTGTATAATACTTTAATAATGAGATGAAATATCAGAGAAGTTAATAACCTTTTAATTAAGTTTGTATTATACTACTTTAAAAGGATGAATCCTATAACCTATAGGACACATCCTTTTAATTTAGCCCAAAATATATTAATACTCACAAAACCAATTAGAATATTAATAACTTTTTAACCATGTAAAATATTTTTTAGAGTAACAGTATATTCCATAGCAGTATTATTTCTTACAGCATCTATAAGCCAAGAAATAAGCTTTTCAGGAACATCAGCCTTTTCTATTAAAATTTTTTTAATACACATAATCTGCATTTCATTAAGTTTATACTCAGGAATATTTTGAATTTTATGAATAGATTTAAAATGAATTTTTTGAAAATCTTCTAACAAATTTTTTTTAGATGTTTTTGATTTTAATTTTATATTTTTTAACATAAATACAACTCCTTCTACCACAATAATACATATTTTACCAGTAAAAGTTGTATTTGTCAAATAATATATTTCATCTTGAAACAAATCCATTCATAGTTATTTATAACATAAACCATATTTATTAAAATTATGAATTCTTTATAAATAATGCAATATTTTCTAATATTTTAAAGGCACTATTAATTTGTACTTCATTCATATCAAAGAATAACTTTTTTAAAGTTTCATCTGTGAAATTTTTTTTCCCAAACAAAATGTAATCAGCAGAAACATTTGTATTTTTACAAAGATTTATTAAAGAGTGTAAAGATAAACAATTTACACCTGATTCAACTGTTCCTAGATATTGACCACTAATTCCTATTAGTTTAGCAAATTGTTTTTTATTCATATTCATACTTTTTCTTAAGTTTGATATTCTTATACCTATATCTTTTTTCAAAACATATACCCCCTATGTAAATACTATATTTCATTGTCAAATAATTACGCGTAGCGGAAAGAATACAAAAAGTGTAGAAATTTGTAAAAAGTTGTGTT
The DNA here is from genome assembly GCA_944390405.1 of uncultured Clostridia bacterium. Taxonomy (GTDB): domain Bacteria; phylum Bacillota; class Clostridia; order TANB77; family CAG-508; genus UMGS1781. Next base: position 1,312 of record CALXPS010000003.1, read on the forward strand.
ATATTATTTAATGTAATTTGCATGAAATCCAGTAAAATAGCCATATAAGTAAAGTTGGAGCTAGGAGTAAAAATGAAGGAGGAAAGTATGAGCAGAGAAAAACCAATGCCAATACTATTAATTGAAGATGATGAATATGAAATAAACAGTTTCAAAGAAGTAATACAAGCAAGAGACGATGTAAAATTAGTACAAAATACTAATTCAAGTTATGTAGGACTAGAATATGTAAAGAAATATATTCCTGAAGGAATTATCTTAGATTTAGAATTACACCAAGGTGAAGGTTCAGGACTAGATTTTTTAGAAAATATAAAAAGAATCAACCTAGACTTTAAACCATTAATTATTGTTATAACAAATGTTTTTTCAGAAATTATCTATAATTATATTCATGCATTAGGTGTTGATTTCATATTTTATAAAAAACAATCAGACTATAATCCGGAAATTATAATAAATTCAATGGTTTCCTTAAGAGAAACACTATACAGTAATAAAATTAATAAAATAAAAACAACCACAGAAACTCCAATAGAATATGAAGAAAGAATAAAAGAAAAAATAAATAGCGAATTAGATTTAATAGGAATATCTACTCATTTAAAAGGGAGAAAATATCTATTTGACGCAATTTTTTACTTAGAAAATAATGATAATGACAAAGAATCTGTATTTTATTATTTAGCCAATAAATATAAAGTAGGAAATAGTAGTGTTAGTAGAGCAATGCAAACAGCAATAAATAATGCATGGAGAAAATCACCAATAGAAGATCTAATGCTACATTATAAAGCACGAATAAATTATGAAACAGGAGTACCAACTCCAACAGAATTTATATATTATTATGCGGAGAAAATAAGGAAATTCATATAATTTCCTTATTTTTGTATATAAATGCATTCTTTTTCCACCCAATAACTACCTAAAAATTAGAAATTAGGTGTTATTTTTTTTGTGTGCAAAAGAAAAACGCAAAAGGAGGTGGGAAAAATGTGGGAATGGTTGATGTATTTAATATCATATTGGGCATAATGATATAATATAAAGCATAAGACTAGTCAAACTGTATGTTTTGTTACTAAAACATACAGTTTGACTAGTCTCTATGTTTTTTGTATAATATCTTAATAAGAAAGGGTATATATGGAAATAATAGATATAGTAAATAATATTGCAAAAGTTAGTGGTATGAGTTTTTTAACATATTTAGTTTTAGTAAAATTTATAGATTATAAAGGAAATAGTCCAACTAAAATGTCAATGGTTATTGTTGCTAGTATTTTAGAAGCAATATTGTACATGATTTTTGTACAGTATTTACAAGGTATATTATCAATTGTAACTATTTATATATTGCATAGTTTGGTAATTTGCAAAATATTAAAAAGAAAAATAGTATATTCAATAACAATTACATGTATTTCATTTACTATAGTATATCTACTATATATAATTTCAATTTTGTTATCAGGATTTATTTTGAAAATTATATTCCAACAAATTAACCATAATAATATATTAATTTTAATATTGGCATATATTATTGAAAATGTTATATTATATTATTTTTTTAGCAAAAAAAGATTTAAAAATGGAATTCCTTTTTTAAAAAATGAAGACAAAGTAAGCAATATTGGTTTAAGCGTGATTTTTATTGGGATAGCAATAGTAGTGTTTATATTACTTAATGATTATAGAGGATATAAATTTAACACATATTTATTATTATGTATAGTAATCGAAACAATCTGCATAATTATTTGGATTCGTAGAAAAATTACAAAATACTATAAACAAAAACTAAAAGAGAGAACTATAGAAGATCTAGAAAAGGAAATAGAACAAAAGGAAGAACAAATTAATAAAATTTTAGAAGAGAATAGAACCATTGCTACAATAAATCATAAATATAGTAATAGAATACAAGCATTAGAGCAAATATCATCACAAATATTATCAAAACCAGGAATTATAGAAAAAATAAAAACAGAATTCGGAACAGATTTTGGAGATATTCAAAATCAAATAAACAAAATATCAGAAGAATTTTCTACTGAAATAAAAGAAAAAATAAAACAAGACAAACAATTAATAAAAACAGGGATATTTGGAATAGATAATATTTTAGAATATATGAGGACAGAAGCAGAAAAAAATAATATAAAATTCGATTTTAAAACAAATGCTAACATGAATTACATGGTAGAAAATATAATAGACCAAAGCAAACTAGAAACATTATTAGCAGACCATATAAAAGATGCCATTATAGCAATAAATAGCAGTAACAATAAACATAAAAGCATATTAACAACAATAAGCATAATAAAAAATTATTATGAAATTTGTATATATGATACTGGTATAGAATTTGAAATAAAAACTTTACTAAACCTAGGAGTAAAACCAGTAACTACTCACAAAAGAACAGGAGGAAGTGGAACAGGATTTATAACGACTTTTAAAACTTTGAAAGAAACAAATGCAAGCTTAATAATAGAAGAAAAGCACCCAATGAATAATACAGACTATACAAAAGTAGTAAGAATAAGATTTGATGGAAAAAATGAATATAATATATGTTCATATAGAGCAGAAAAAATTATAGAACAAAACAAAAACAATGGTAGTATTATAAAAAAAATAAATGTAATAAACACTCCTAAATAAGCATATAATTTAATAGCTTATTTAAGGAGGTTTTTTATGTTTTTAGTATTCAATAAGGATAAGATAATGGCAGTTATAGTGGCATGTTGTACTGTTTTTGTATTATTTTTAATGACAGCATTTTTCACAAAAAGTCCTGGTGATACAATAGAAACAGCAGTAACAGCAAAACAACTTCCTATATATAGTGTAAAAACAGAAGAGGCAAAAGTTGCATTGACAATAAATTGTGCATGGAATGCAGATGATATTGATAAAATATTAGAAACATTAGAAAAACAACAAGTTAAAGTTACATTTTTTATGGTAGGAGATTGGATAGAAAAAAATAAAGAATCCGCAGAAAAGATATATAAAGCAGGGCATGAATTAGGAAATCATTCATATAATCATCCTCATGTAAACAATTTAAATTATGATAAAAATGCAGAACAAATACGAAAATGTTCAGAACTAATTAAAGAAATAACAGGAAATCCAAGTACTTTATATAGAGGACCATATGGAGAGTATAATGACACAGTAATACGGAGCTGCAAAAGATTTAAACCACATAACAATACAATGGTCAATAGATACATTAGACTATAAAGCATTAACTGGAGAACAGATGTGGGAAAGAATAGAACCAAAACTTGAAAATGGAAGTATAATATTAATGCATAATGGAACAGAAAATACAGCAAATAGCTTGGATATGATAATTACAAACATAAAAAATAAAGGATATAATATTGTACCTGTATCAGATTTAATATATAAAGAAAATTATAGTATAGATAATAATGGAGTTCAATGTAAACAATAAATGAGGCAAAATGCCTCATTTACAAATATTATTTCTTATCAGGTATGTATTCTAATAATTCCGAAATTTCACAATCGAAAGCTTTACAAATACTATCCAAATGTTTTATATCTATTCTTTTTATTTCTTCATAGTACATCTTAGAAATTGTAGCAGGTCGTATATGAGTTATGTCTGCTAAGGCTTTTTGTGTCATCTTATGTTGTCCTAATAAATTAGAAAGTTTAAATTTAATCATAGGCAAATCTCCTCTCTGAAAGTAATTAGTAGTATTTTATCATTTATTGTCGAAAAATGACACACGAATACAATAATATAACGTTAACCGTAATAAAAAGTTGCCTAACAGTAAAAACAATGATATAATATTAGGAAATGGAAAATAAGAGGTATAAAAATGGTAAAATATAAAAATAATATAAATATGAAAATAGAAAAAGACTGGAAAATGAAAAGTAAAGAATATTTAATAGAAATACAAAAATTTTTAGACAAAGTGGACAATATAGAAAATGAAACTTTACGAAAAGAAATAATTATCCAAATGTTAAGATGTGATGAAGAATTAACGAAAATTGCTGAAGAAAAGTTTCAAGAATATTATGAACAGGGGAAAAAATGTTAAAGAAAATATCTACTGGATTAATTGCAGGACTAATTAGTGGATTATTTGCAGCAGGTGGAGGAATGATAGTTGTTCCAGCATTGATTCATTTATTTAAATTAGAAGATGCGAAAGCAAGAGCAACCTCAGTATTTGCAATATTGCCAATGGTAATTACAAGTGGAATTTTTTATTATAGGAATGATTATATTGATTGGAATTTAGGAATAAAATGTGCCTTAGGAGGAACAATAGGAGGAATAATAGGAGCAAAATTATTAAAAAAAATGTCAACAAAAACATTAAAAATAATGTTTTTAATGTTTTTAATATATACATCAGTTAAAATGATTATGGTATGAAAGGAAAACATATGTGGGAATTTATAACAGGACTAATTTCTGGAACTATTAGCGGAACAGGAATGGGAGGAGGAACAATATTAATACTTGTTCTTTCTATTTTTTTAGGAGTAGAACAACACAAAGCACAAGCAACAAATTTAGTATTCTTTATACCAACATCTATAGCCGCAATTATAGTTTCAATAAAATCTAAATTGATAGAATGGAAAATAGGCATGACTCTAGCATTAAGTGGAATAATAGGAGCAATAATAGGAGCTAATATTTCTGCAAAACTAGAAGTAAATGAGTTAAAAAGATACTTTGGAATATTTTTAATGATAATTGCAATATATGAAACATATTCAATAATAAAAGAGTATAAAAAGACAAAAAATACAGATAATATTAAAGAAAAAAATAAGGTAGGAGGAAGAAAAAATGAAATTTGTAAAAGGAGTATTAATAGGTTCAGCAGTAGCTACGGCTGCTTACATGATGTATTCAGAAGGAATGTTAAACAAGAAAAAAATGATGAAACAAGCAAGAAGATGGGCACATAAAATGGGAATAAACTGCTAAAAAAATAAAGCCAATGGAACATTTATCCAATTGGCTTTAAAATTTAACAAATTTATATACTGCTTCTGCAAAGCCACCTTTCTCAACAGGATTTACAGTAGTATAGTTAGCAACTTTCTTTAATTCGTCGTAAGCATTTGCAACAGCAACACCAACTCCCGCATTTTTAACCATATCAAAATCATTTAAATTATCACCAATAGTAAGCATTTCATCAGTCTTAATATTGAGATAATTTCCTAAAATCTGCAAAGCGGTATCTTTGTTTACATTTTTTGGTGTTATATCAATATATTCATATTCTTTATTTATAACATAGTCCTTGTACTCATCAAATTTTCTGATAGTTGTAGCAACTACATCTAAAACAGATAAAATTTCATGTTTCACAGCTTCAGTAGATGAGGTACTAGTAATTACTAATTTACATACTTGAATATTATGATCAAAAACATATTTCCTTATGTCATTAACTATTCTAAACTCCATAGTAGGATTAGATTTGGCAGAATCCTGTAATTTATAATTTCTCAAATCTAAATAAAGAAGTTGTTCTGAAATAACATCTTTATCAGTATATATATGAACATGTAAATGATGTTTCTTAGCAATATCAATACAAGTTAAAACATCATCTTTAGATAATAAATTCTTATAAATTTCTTTTCCTGTTCGCAAATCAATTATTTGATTTCCATTACCAAAAATACCATATGAAGCGTTAATTTCTGAACAAATTTTCTTAGTTATAGGATAAGTTTTACCAGTACATATTACAAAATCTAAATTATTATTATTTAAATCATTGATTGCTTTAAAGTTGTTTTCGTAAATATAATTATTTTTATCAATAATAGTGCCATCTAAATCACTAGCCACTAATTTAATCATATCTATAACCCCCAACGAATTAATTATAACATAAAAGGGGAAAAAAGTAAAACAGAATGTTACAAAAATGTTACAAAAATATTTCATTTATAAAACATTCATAAAAACTATTGACATTTTATGAAAAAAATATATAATATTAGCATATCGTACCGAGGATTATAGGAGGGTTAAAATGGCAGTAGCAATAGTAAATAAGGTTTTAGATGCTTTAGGGTTTGCAAATGATAGTGAAGAAGAAACAGAAAATGAGGATATATATGAATTAGAAGATGAAAGAGAAGAAGAAGTTGAAGAAAGAGGATTGTTTGGTTCAAAGAAAAATAAAATAGTAAATATGCCACAAGTACAATCAGTAAAAATGGTTATAACACAACCAACATCTTTTGAACAATCAGAAGAATTGTGCAATTATTTAAAAGAAAAAAAATCAATAATAGTTAATTTAGAATATGTAAACAAAGATGTTGCAAGAAGAATAATAGACTTTTTAAGTGGAGCAGTACATGCCTTAAATGGACATATTCAAAAAGTATCAAACTCAATTTTCTTAATTGCACCAGTAAACTATGATATAGAAAGTGACTTAGCTAGAGAAGAATTAAAAAGTAAATTATCAGTATCTTGGCTAAAATAATTAATAGGGGGACAGGCATATGATAACACCATTAGATATAGAAAATAAAAAATTTTCAAAACAAATGGTAAATGGCTACAATGTGGATGAAGTTGATGAATTCTTAGATGAAATAACAGCAGATTATGAGAAGTTGTATAAAGAAAATAAAGAGTTAAAAGATAACACAGAGGAATTACATAATGATGTTGGACAATATAAAACAATAGAATCAACACTTCAAAATACACTTGTAATAGCACAAAAAACGGCTGATGAAATACAAAACGTAGCAAAACAACAAGCAGAACAAATAATAAAAGATGCAGAACATAAAGCAAAAACTAGACTAGATGAGTTAAATACACAAATTATGATAAAAGAAAAAGAAATAGACGAACTAAAAAAACAATTTAGTGTTTATAAAGCAAAAATGGAATCACTTTTAATATCACAACTTGAATTAATAAAAGATATGGCAGAAGAAGATGAATAAAAATTAAAAAGCATGTAGGTTATAAGACCTGCATATTTTTTTGCACCTAAAATATATATTATAAAAAAGAAATAAACATTAAAAATAGGAGATGATTAGAAATGAAGAATAAAAAGCTTTTTATTTTTAGTATTATCATAATTTGCTTAATATTAATAACATTTTTAATAAAAAATAATTATAATTTTTCAAAAAAAGGAAATAATATGAGTAATAAATCAGCTGATGAAATTAAAGAATATATTTTAAATATAGAGTCATATCAAGCAATAGCAGAAGTTACAATAAAAAGTAATAAGAACGAAAATACTTATATAGTAGAACAAAGATATAATAGAGAAAATAATATGTACAGACAAGAAGTTTTAGAACCAGAAAACATAAAAGGAGTACAATTTATATATGATGGAACAAATCTAAAAGTAGAAAACACAAAATTGAATTTAAACAAAATCTATACAAATTATAATTATATAGAAAGTAATGAATTAGGTTTAGCATCATTTATAGAAGATTATAAACAAAGCAATGAAGCAAAATGCATTGAAAAAAATGGAAAAGTAATATTAGAAACAGATATAAAAAAAGCAAATAAATATGTAGCAAATAAAAAACTATATATAGATAAAGAAGAAGGGACAATAGAAAAATTAGAAATAAATGATACAGCACAAAATACCAGAATTTACATATTATATAATAAGATAGAAATAAATACACTATCAAAAGAAGAAGTATTGGCATTTTCACTAAAACCATTAGAACAAGATATTTAACTTATGAAAAATGCAATCTCTGTTACCTATATTTAAAATATAAAACAAATATAGCAGGAGTGAAGAAAATGGTAATAAAAAGAGGAGACATGTTTTATGCAGATTTAAGCCCAGTAGTAGGTTCAGAGCAAGGAGGAATTAGACCGGTATTGGTAATACAAAATAACACAGGAAATAAATATAGTCCAACAGTTATTGTATCAGCAATAACATCACAACAAAACAAAAGCAAATTGCCAACACATATTGAGTTGTCATCTGAAGAATTTGGATTAAAATCAGATTCAATTGTATTAACAGAACAAATAAGAACAATAGATAAAAGTAGGCTAAAAGAAAAAATAGGACATATAGATAATGATGCACTAATGTTACAAATTAATAATGCATTAGGAGTTAGCTTTGGATTAGGGGAATAAATTTAAAAAAAATCACTAAAAGTATTGACAAAACTATACTACACGCAGTATAATATTTATTGCGTGTAGATTTGCGTTGAAGCGAAATGTGGCTACACTTCTACAGTGGAGGGAACTTTCGTGGAGTATGTCTTGGCTTAGACCGGGCGGATAAGTTAGAAAATTAGCACTTGTCCTAGGTATAGACTTAGGATTAAAAAATGGATTTAAATGAAACACCAGGGTGCGTTAATAACTTTCCTAAGGCAAAGTAAGTATATTTCATAATGCCAAAGAAATATACCATTACTAAAAAATTAAAGGAGGGAATTTAACAATGGCAAAAGAAGCAGGAGTTGAAAAAAAAGAAAAAGTTCAAAAAGGAACTAAAAAAACAGTAGCTAAAACAGCTGTAAAAGCAAAAAATGAAAAAGCTACTAAAACAACAAAAAAGGTGATGGCTACAAGTGAAAAAATAAGAATAAGACTAAAAGCTTATGACCATATTCTTATAGACCAGTCTGCTGAAAAGATAGTAGATACTGCTAAAAGAACAGGAGCTAAAGTGTCAGGTCCTATTCCACTACCAACTAAAAAGGAAGTAGTTACAATAATTCGTTCACCACATAAAGACAAAGATTCAAGAGAACAGTTCGAAATGAGAACACACAAAAGAGTTATTGATATATTGTATCCAACACAATCAACAGTTGATAATCTAATGAAATTAGAATTGCCAGCAGGTGTTGATATAGAAATTAAACTTTAGTTTTTAATAGGTTATAGGTTAAAAGTTAGAGGTTAGAAACCAAATAACAAAATATATACCTTAAGCCAAGCTAGCATAAAATGTTAGCCAATAGTTAGGAGGATAATAAAAATGAAAAAAGCAATTTTAGGAAAGAAAATAGGAATGACTCAAATATTTGATGAAAAAGGAAGAGCTATTCCAGTTACAGTAGTTGAAGCAGGTCCATGTACAGTAGTACAAATAAAAACAAAGGATTCTGATGGATACGAAGCAGTTCAATTAGGTTTTGGAGAAGTTAAAGAGAAAAAACTTATAAGACCAATAAAAGGACATTTTACTAAAGCAAATGTAACTCCAAAAAAGCATTTAAGAGAATTTAGATTAGAAGAAATTTCTTATAATGTAGGAGATGAAATAAAAGCAGATATATTTAAAGAAGGAGAAACTGTAGATGTTACAGGAACATCAAAGGGTAAAGGTTTCCAAGGTGTTATTAAACGTCATGGACAATCAAGAGGACCAATGGGACATGGTTCAATGTATCATAGAAGACCAGGTTCAATGGGTTCAACATCAACACCAGGCAGAGTTTATAAAGGAAAAAATTTACCAGGACATATGGGTGTTGAAACAGTTACAGTTCAAAACTTAGAAATTGTAAAAGTAGACATAGATAAAAATGTATTACTAATAAAAGGTAGTGTGCCAGGAAATAAAGGAGCTATCTTAAAAATAAGAGACTCAGTAAAGAGTGCAAAATAGTAAGAAGGGAGAGAAAACAAAATGCCTAAAATAGATGTATACAATATGCAAGGTAAAAAAGTAAGCGATATAGAATTAAATGAAAATGTTTTTGGAATTAAGCCAAATGAAAAAATTGTTCATATTGCTTTAGTAAATTACATGGCAAATCAAAGACAAGGTACAGCAAATACAAAAACAAGAGCTGAAGTTGCTGGCGGTGGAAGAAAACCATGGAGACAAAAAGGAACAGGTAGAGCAAGACAAGGAAGTATAAGAGCACCACAATGGATTAAAGGTGGTATAGCATTAGGACCAAAACCAAGAGATTATAGTTATAGAATAAATAAAAAAGAAAGACAGTTAGCTATAAAATCATTATTAAGTTCTAAAGTATTAGAAAACAACTTAGTTGTTGTAGATAAATTAGATTTAAAAGAAATAAAAACAAAAAATATGGTAAAAACATTAGAAAACCTAAAAGTAGAAGGTAAAACCCTAATAATATTACCAGAAAAAAATAAAAATGTTCAAAGTTCAGCTAGAAATATTGAAGGAGTTAAAACAAGTTTAACAAATACAATAAATGTTTATGATTTATTAAAATACAATAAATTAATATTAACAGTCGATAGTGTTAAAAGCTTAGAGGAGGTGTATGCTTAAATGTTACCAGAAGAAATAATAATAAAACCTATTATAACAGAAAAAAGTAGTATAGACATTCAAGAAGGAAAGTATACATTTCATGTAGCAAAAAAAGCTACAAAAATTCAGATAGCAAGCAGTATAGAAGCTTTATTTAATGTTAAGGTATTAAATGTTAATACAATGATAGTTAAAGGAAAAGAAAAAAGAGTAGGGGCTCACACAGGTAAAAGACCAGATTGGAAAAAAGCAATAGTAACAATCGATACAAACCCAGCTGAAGTAACATACTTAAGCAAAGGTGGTAAAGAAGTTAAAGTTGATAAAAAATATAAAGCTTCTATTGATGAATTTATGGGAGCGTAGACATTTTTTATTTAATGAATAGTGAAGAATAAATAGTGAATAATTAATAATTTTTGAAGTTATCCAGAGAAAACTGGGAGAATAAATAATAAGAAGGAGAGATTTTAAAATGGGAATAAAAACATTTAGACCATATACACCATCAAGAAGAAATATGACAGTGTTAACATATGATGAAATTACAAAAAAGACACCTGAAAAATCTTTATTAACAAAGAAAAAGAAAAATGCAGGTAGAAATTCATATGGAAGAATAACAGTAAGACATCAAGGCGGTGGAAACAGACAAAAATATAGAATAATTGATTTTAAAAGAAAAAAAGATAACATGGTAGCAACAGTTATCGGGATTGAATATGATCCAAATCGTACAAGTAATATAGCTTTAATTCAATATGAAGATGGAGAAAAAGCATATATAATAGCTCCAGTAGGATTAAAAGATGGAGATAAAGTAGTATCTGGTGAAAATGTAGATATAAAACCAGGAAACTGCTTACCAATAGAAAACATACCAGTTGGTACATTAATTCATAATATAGAATTAAATCCAGGTCAAGGAGGAAAATTAGTAAAAGCTGCTGGTGGAGAAGCACAACTTATGGCTAAAGAAGGAGATTATGCACATATAAGATTACCATCAGGAGAAATGAGATTAGTAAGAGCAAAATGTAGAGCAACAATAGGAACAATTGGAAATACTGACCACAGCAATGTTAAATTGGGAAAAGCAGGAAGAACAAGACATATGGGCATAAGACCAACAGTTAGAGGTTCTGTTATGAACCCAGTAGATCACCCACATGGTGGTGGTGAAGGTAGAGCTCCAGTAGGACACAGTGGACCACTTACTCCTTGGGGTAAACCAGCATTAGGATATAAGACAAGAAAGAAAAATAATAGAACAGATAAATATATAGTAAAAAGAAGAAAATAATTTGTAGGGGCGAGCATCGCTCGTCCGCAAAAAATAGTAAAAGGAGGAAAGTTTAATGTCAAGATCTAGTAAGAAAAAACCATTTGTAGCACCTGAACTTTTAAAAAGAATTGAAGCTATGAATGAAAGTGGAACAAAAACTGTTTTAAAAACTTGGTCAAGAGCTTCTACAATATACCCACAAATGGTAGGTCATACAATAGCAGTTCATGATGGAAGAAAACATGTTCCAGTATATATATCAGAAGAAATGATTGGACATAAATTAGGAGAATTTGCTCCAACAAGAACATTTAGAGGACATTCAGGAGAAAAGAAAACAGACGTAAAATAATTAGTCAAGAATTAAAAGGAGGTAAAATCAGATGCCAGAAGAAAATAAAGTATTAGAAGCAACAGCTACTTTAAGATTTGCGAGAATATCAGCTAGAAAAGTAAAAATAGTAGCAGATCTTATAAGAGGTAAATATGTTGATGAAGCTTTAGCAATAGTTAAATTTACACCAAAAGCATCATCTGAGATAATAGAAAAATTATTAAAATCTGCAATAGCAAATGCAGAAAATAACCATGGTATGAATAGAGGAAGTTTAGTAATTAGCGAAATTTATGCAAACCAAGGCCCAACAATGAAGAGAATAAGACCAGCAGCGAAAGGTTCAGCTACAAGAATTAGAAAAAGAACAAGTCATATAACAATAAAATTAAGAGAAGTTTAAGGAGGGAAAGTTAAAGTATGGGACAAAAAGTACATCCACATGGATTAAGAATTGGTGTAATAAAAGACTGGGATTCAAAATGGTATGCAGATTCAAAGAATTTCAGTGACTATTTAGTAGAAGACCACAAAATCCGTGAATATATAAAGAAAAAATTATTTGCTAGCGGTATTTCTAAAATAGAAATAGAAAGAACAGCTAAATTTGTAAAAGTAAATGTTTACACAGCAAAACCAGGTATAGTAATAGGAAAAGGTGGTAATTTAGCTGAAAGTTTAAAACAAGAATTAATGAAAATGATAAACAAAGACGTAAACTTAAATATAGTAGAAGTTAAAGACGTAGATACAAATGCTCAATTAGTAGCAGAAAATATTTGTAATCAATTAGAAAGAAGAATATCTTTTAGAAGAGCAATGAAACAATGTATGCAAAAAGCAATGAAAGCTGGAGCTTTAGGAATTAAAACATCTGTATCTGGAAGATTAGGTGGAGCCGATATGGCAAGAACAGAATTCTATAAAGAAGGAACAATTCCTTTACAAACATTAAGAGCAGATATAGATTATGGATTCTACGAAGCAGATACAACTTATGGAAAAATAGGTGTAAAAGTTTGGATATATAAAGGAGAAGTTCTTCCTACTAAAAAAACTAAAACAGAAGGAGGAGAATAATAATGCCAGTAATGCCAAAAAGAACAAAATATAGAAAAATGCAAAAAGGTAGAAATAGAGGAAAAGCAACAAGAGGAAATGTAGTTAATGAAGGAGAATTCGGATTACAAACATTAGAAGCTGGATTAATTACAGCAAATCAAATAGAAGCAGCACGTATTGCTATGACACGTTATATAAAAAGAGGTGGAAAAGTTTGGATAAAAATATTCCCAAACAAACCAATAAGTAAGAAACCTGCTGAAACTCGCATGGGTAAAGGAAAAGGAGCTGTTGAATATTGGGTAGCACCTGTTAAACCAGGTAGAATATTATTCGAACTAGCAGAAGTTTCAGAAGATATAGCAAGAGAAGCTCTAAGATTAGCTGCACACAAGTTACCAGTTAAAACAAAATTTGTAACAAGAGAAAATAATCAAGGTGGTGATGCTTAAATGAAGATAGATAAAATAAGAGAAATGTCTTCAACAGACTTAGAAAAAGAATTAGGTGAATTAAAAACAGAACTATTTAAACTAAGATTTAACTTGGCAACAAATGGATTAGATAATCCTATGAAAATAAAAGAAACAAAAAAAGATATAGCTAGAATAAATACAGTGTTAAAAGAAAGAAAATTAGCTGAATAATAAATCTATAGTTTAAATTACAGTAACATTTAAAGGAGGATTAAATAATGGAAGAAAGAAATCTTCGTAAAGTTATGATTGGTACAGTAACATCAAATAAGATGGATAAAACAGTAGTTGTATCAGTTGAAACAAGTGTAAAACATCCTATATATGGTAAAATAGTAAAAAGAACATATAAACTAAAAGCACATGATGAAAATAATGATTGCCAAATGGGAGATAAAGTAAAAGTAATGGAAACTAGACCTCTATCAAAAGACAAAAGATGGAGAGTAGTTGAAATTGTAGAAAAAGCTATTATAAAATAAATAAGTAAAAAAGGAGGATACCTAGAATGATTCAACAACAATCAAAGTTAAAAGTAGCAGACAATACAGGCGCAAAAGAATTAATGTGTATTAGATGCTTAGGCGGTTCACATAGAAAATTTGCGGGTGTAGGAGATGTTATAGTAGCATCAGTAAAAAGTGCTATACCAAATGGTGTTGTAAAAAAAGGTGATGTAGTAAAAGCCGTAATAGTTAGAACAAAAAAACCTATAAAAAGAGCAGATGGTTCATATGTTAGATTTGATGAAAATGCTGCAGTTATAATACGTGACGATGGAAATCCAAGAGGAACACGTATATTTGGACCTATCGCTAGAGAATTAAGAGATAAAGATTATATGAAAATTCTTTCTTTAGCGCCAGAAGTATTGTAACGGAAGTCGGAAGTCAGAAATCTGAGGTCAGAAAGATTATGAGAGCGAGCAGTGCTCGTTTGTTAAAGGAAATACTAAATTGATTAAAGAGGTGAAATATTTTGAAAATTAAAAAAGGTGATACAGTTCAAGTTTTATCTGGTAATGATAAAGGAAAAACTGGAGAAGTTTTAGAAGTAATGCCAAAACAAGAAAAAGTTGTTGTTAAAGGCGTAAATATAAGAAAAAAACATATAAAACCTAGAAAACAAGGCGATGAAGGTGGAATTATATCAGTAGAGTGTGGTATACATGCTAGTAAAGTTAATGTAGTATGCTCTAAATGTAATAAACCAGCAAGAATAGGTTATAAAAAAGAAAAAGAAGGTAAGGTTCGTATTTGTAAAAGATGTGGAACAGTTATTAAATAGGAAAAAGGAGGGAAATTATAATTATGGAAATATTAAGGGAACAATACGAAAAAGAAGTTATACCTGCATTAATGAAAAAGTTTCAATATAAATCAGTTATGCAAGTTCCAAAATTAGAAAAAATAGTTATAAATATAGGTTTAGGAGATACAAAAGAAAATCCTAAATCATTAGATAATGCAATTGCAGATTTAACAGCTATAACAGGACAAAAACCAGTTATAACAAAAGCAAAAAAATCAATTGCGGCATTTAAACTAAGAGAAGGAGCTAATGTTGGATGTAAAGTTACATTAAGAAAAGATAAAATGTATGATTTCGCATATAAGCTATTCAACATATCACTTCCAAGAGTAAGAGACTTTAGAGGAGTATCAAAAAAATCTTTTGATGGAAAAGGGAATTACTCTTTAGGAATTAAAGAACAATTAATATTCCCTGAAATTGAATATGAAAAAATAGATAAAATAAGAGGAATGGATATTATATTTGTTACAACAGCTAATTCTGATGAAGAAGCTAAAGAATTACTTACTCTATTAGGTATGCCTTTTAGAGCTTAATGAATAGTGAAAAATGAATAATACAAAATTTGCCAAGCAAATTTTGAAAAGGAGGAAAATAAAAAACATGGCTAAGAAATCTATGATTGTAAAACAACAAAAACAACAAAAATACAAGACTAGAGAATATAATAGATGTAAATTATGCGGAAGACCACATGGTTATATTAGAAAATACGGAATTTGCCGTATATGTTTTAGAGAATTAGCACATAAGGGCGAAATACCAGGTGTTAAGAAATCTAGTTGGTAAAACGGAGATCGGATATCGGATGTCAGAAATCAGATGTCGGAGGGATAAATAATTATAGTATAAAAGAAGGAGGAGAAAAAATGGTTACAACTGATCCAATTGCAGATATGTTAACAAGAATTAGAAATGCAAGTCAAGCAAACTTTAAAACAGTAGATATTCCAGCATCAAATATGAAAAAAGCTATTGCAGAAATATTATTTAATGAAGGATATATAAAAGCTTATGAAGAAATAAAAAATGAAAATCAAGGCATTATCAGAGTAAGCTTAAAATATACAGAAAAAGGGAAAAAAGTTATATCTGGATTAAAAAGAATAAGTAAACCAGGATTAAGAATATATGCATCTAAAGAAGAACTTCCTAGAGTATTAAATGGACTAGGAATAGCTTTAATATCAACATCAAAAGGAATCATGACAGATAAAAAAGCAAGAGAATTAGGTGTTGGTGGAGAAGTATTAGCGTATATATGGTAAGACGGAGGTCGGATGTCAGAAGACGGATGTCGGATGGCGGAAGTCAGAGAAATAGAAAGGAGATTTTAAAATGTCAAGGATTGGAAATAAGCCAATTACAGTTCCAGAAAATGTAGAAGTAAAATTAGAAGGAAATAAAATAACTGTAAAAGGTCCTAAAGGAACTCTAGAAAGAGAAATACATCCAAATATGAAAGTAGCACTAGAAAATAATGTTATAACAGTAACAAGACCTAATGATGAACCACAAAATAGAAGTTTACATGGTTTAACAAGAACTTTAATAAATAATATGATAATAGGTGTTGTAAATGAATATTCTAGAGAATTAGAAATAAATGGTGTAGGTTATAGAGCTGCAAAACAAGGTAATAAATTAGTTCTAACATTAGGATATTCTCATCCAATAGAAATGGTAGAACCAGCAGGTATTAAATATGAAGTTCCAACTCCTAACCAAATAATTGTTAAAGGAGTAGACAAAGAACTTGTAGGTGAAATGGCAGCTGTTATAAGAACAAAAAGACCACCAGAAGTTTATAGAGGTAAAGGTATTAAGTATGTTGAAGAACATATTAGACGTAAAGAAGGTAAGACAGGTAAAAAATAATAATTAATAATGAATAGTGAAGAATGAATAATGAAAAATGTTTCGTAGAAAGGAGAAATTACAATGATTTCTAAGACTAATAGAAAGCTAGAGAGAGAAAGAAGACATAAAAGAGTTCGTACAAAAATAAGTGGAACACCAGAATGTCCAAGACTATGTGTATTTAGAAGTAACACAAATGTGTATGCTCAAATAATTGATGACACTAAAGGTGTAACTTTAGTTCAAGCATCAACATTAGACAAAGAAGTAAAAACAAAACATTCAAATAAAGAAGCTGCTAAAGAAGTAGGAACTTTAGTTGCAAAAAGAGCCATAGAGAAAAATATAAAAAATGTTGTTTATGATAGAGGCGGATATATATATCATGGTGTTGTAAAAGAATTAGCAGAAGCTGCTAGAGCCGCAGGATTGGAATTTTAAAGTAGAATTAAGGAGGGAGAATTAATTTCAATGGAAGAAAAAACAATGGAATTTAAAGAAAAAGTTGTAGCTATTAATAGAGTTGCAAAAGTTGTTAAAGGTGGTAGGAACTTTAGATTTAGTGCTGTAGTAGTTGTTGGTGACGAAAACGGACACGTAGGTATTGGAAATGGTAAAGCAGCCGAAGTTCCAGATGCAATAAAAAAAGCAATTGAAGATGCAAAAAAGAATTTAATAGAAGTTCCTATTGTTGGAACAACAGTGCCACATGAATATTTAGGAAAATTTGGTTCAGCAAGTGTATTGATAAAACCAGCTCCAGAAGGTTCTGGACTTATTGCAGGAGGTAGTGTAAGACCTATATTAGAACTTGCAGGTTATAGAGATATTAAAACAAAAGTTATAGGTACAAATAACCCAAGAAATGTAGGATATGCTACAATAAATGCATTAGAAAATATGATTACAGCTGAAAATATGGCTAAAAAAAGAGGTAAAAAAGTAGAAGAAATACTTTAATAATAAAGCTATTAACTGTATACAAGAGCATTCTTTATAGAGTTAGTAAATAATTAAGAATTGAATAGTAAAGAGTAAAGAAGACAAAATTTGCTCTTTGCAGATTTTGAAGGAGGGAAAACAGATGGAATTAGGAAACGTAAAATCAGCTACCCAAAAAGAAAAAAGAAAAAGAGTTGGACGTGGAATAGGTTCAGGCCTTGGAAAAACATCAGGTAGAGGACATAAAGGACAAAAAGCAAGATCAGGCGGAGGAGTAAGACGCGGATTTGAAGGCGGTCAAACACCATTATATAGAAGATTACCAAAAAGAGGATTTAAAAATATCCATGCTAAAACCTATACAGAAGTAACATTAACAATGTTAAATAAAGCAACAACTGAAGAAGTTACAGCTGAAAGTTTAATAAAAGATGGAATCATTAGCAAAGCTAATGACGGAATAGTTATTTTAGGAACTGGAAAATTAGAAAAAAAGTTAAAAGTTAAAGCAAACAGATTCACAAATTCAGCTGCAAAATCAATAGAAGCAGCTGGTGGAAAAGCAGAGGTGATTTAATTTGTTTAAAACAATTAAAAATGCCTTAAAAGTACCAGAAATTAGAAAAAGATTATTATATACATTATTATTAATAGTAATATTTAGATTTGGATGTTATGTAACAGTTCCTGGAGTAGATAGCATAGCATTAGAAAACATAACTACAAATTCAACAAATAGTATATCTGGATTAATTGATATTATATCAGGAGGAGCTTTTTCGAGATTTTCAATATTTGCAATGTCAATTACACCATACATTACAGCATCAATAGTAATACAATTATTAGGTATGGTAATACCTTCTCTAGAAAGATTAATTAAAGAAGGTGGAGAAGCAGGAAAAGCAAAAATAAACAGATATACAAAAATACTTACACTTGTATTAGCATTAATCGAGGCAACAGGACTTTATTTAACTTATAGTAATGCATACCAAAGTTTAGGTGTATTTGTAAACCCAGGATTTGGAACAGGTCTTCTAGTAGTTGTATCATTAGTAGCAGGAACAGCTTTACTGATGTGGCTTGGAGAACAAATTACTAATAAAGGTATTGGAAATGGAATATCTTTAATAATATTTATAGGTATTATATCTTCATTACCAACAGCTGTTACATCTATATATAGATTAATATTTGTAAATGGAACTGGATTTAGCACAACAGGATTAATAACTGCGATAGCAATAATTATAGGAGCTTTAATTTTAGTTGCAGGAGTGGTATTTGTACAACAAGCAGAAAGAAGAGTACCAGTACAATATGCTAAAAAAGTAGTTGGAAGAAAAATGTATGGAGGCCAAAATACTCATATTCCATTGAAATTAGCAATGGCAGGTGTAATGCCAGTTATCTTTGCATCATCACTGCTAACATTCCCAGCAATGATAATTCCAATGTTCAATAGTAATATAGCAACATCAACAGGATTTTGGGCTGGAGTATATAAATTTTCAATGTCAACATCATCAGCACAGTTTGGAATAGGATACACAATAGCAAATGCTTTAGTATATTTAGTATTAATCATAGCCTTTACTTATTTCTATACTTATGCAACATTTAACCCAGCAGAAGTATCGAACAATATAAAGAAAAATGGAGGATTCATACCAGGAATTAGAGCAGGAAAACCAACAACAGAGTACTTATCATCAATTATGAAAAAAATAACATTATTTGGGGGATTATTCTTGAGTTTAATAGCTATATTACCAATGCTACTAAGCTTTACAAGTTTGAATATAACCTTTGGAGGAACATCAATATTAATCGTTGTAGGTGTTGCATTAGAAACAGTACAACAACTAGAATCAAGATTAGTAATGAGACACTATAAAGGATTTTTAGAGTAATAATGAATAATGAAGAATGAATAATTAATAGTGAATAATTAATGTGAGTTTTGGCTTTGCCAAAACTTGCGGAAATTATTCAATATTTATTTCATTAATAAATAGGAGGAAATGGAGTTATGTTTATAGTATTATTAGGAGCGCCAGGAAGTGGGAAAGGAACAGTTGCAGAAGTTTTATCACAAAATTTAAAATTAGCACATATATCAACAGGAGATTTATTTAGAGAAAACTTAAAAAATGAAACAGAATTAGGAAAAGAAGCAAAATCATATATGGATAAAGGGGAATTAGTTCCAGATGATGTAACAGTAAAAATGTTAGAACAAAGAATGGAAGAACCAGATATAGCAAATGGAGTTATATTAGATGGATTTCCAAGAACAGTTAATCAAGCAATGATATTAGATAAACTATTAGAAAAGAAAGGTATTAAAATAGACATGGCATTGAATATAGATGTACCTTTTGATGAAATAGTAAAAAGAATTTCAGATAGACGAAGCTGCAAGGGCTGTTCAGCAATATACAATATAGTATTTAATCCACCAAAACAAGAAGGAAAATGCGATAAATGTGGTGGAGAACTATATCAACGAGAAGATCAAAAACCGGAAGTAGTACAAAATAGATTAGAAGTGTACAAAAAAACTGCAGATGAAATAATAAAATATTATGAAGCAAAAAACATATTAAGAACAGAAAAAGCCGGAGATAAAGCAGGAAGGACATCATATGATGTAGCAGGAGAAATTGAAGAAGAATTAAGAACTAAATAAATATTTTTGATAAGGGTGTAGTAAAATTGGTAACAATTAAATCAAAAAGAGAAATAGAGTTAATGAGAGAAGCTTGCAAAATAGCTTCATTAACTCAAAAAAAAGTAGAAGAATTAATAAAGCCAGGAATATCAACCATTGAATTAGATAGAACTGCTGAAAATTTTATAAAAAGCCAGAATGCAATACCAGCACAAAAAAACTATCCACATCCAGAAGCAGGAATGAACCCGTTCCCAGCAACGCTATGTATTTCAATTAATGATGAGGTAATACATGGAATACCATCTAAAAAAACAATACTAAAAGAAGGAGATATAGTAAGTGTTGATTTAGTGGTATTAAAAAATGGATTTCATGGAGATTGTGCAAGAACATACATAGTGGGAAAAGCAAGTAATGAGGCAAAAAGACTGGTTGATATTACTAAACAAGCATTTTTTGAAGGTATAAAATTTGCTAAAAAAGGAAATAGAATAGGTGACATTTCCAATAAAATAGGAGAATATATAAATAAAAATGGATATTCAGTTGTCAAAGAATTCCAAGGGCATGGAATAGGAAGGCAAATGCATGAAGACCCAGGAATACCAAATTATGGAAAAGCTGGAAAAGGAATAAGGCTTGAACCAGGCATGACTTTAGCAATAGAACCAATGGTAATCATGGGAAAATCAGAAATATATGAGTTAGAAGATGGATGGACAATAGTAACAGAAGATGGAAGTTTATCAGCTCATTATGAAAATACAATTTTAATAACAGAAAAAGAGCCGGAAATATTGACAATTTAAAGAAAATAGTGTATAATATACAAGTTATTTAATGTAAATTTATAGGAGGAAACAAAATTGTCTAAAGAAGATGTTATAGAAGTAGAGGGAACAGTAATAGAAAGTTTACCTAATACACAATTCAAAGTAGAACTTGAAAATGGACATCAAGTATTAGCACATATATCAGGCAAACTTAGAATGAACTATATAAAAATACTTCCAGGCGATAAAGTAAAATTAGAATTATCACCATATGATTTAACTAAAGGACGTATAACATGGCGTGATAAATAGAAAAAAATCTAAAACGAGGTGAAAAAAATGAAAGTAAGACCATCAGTAAAAAAAATATGCGAAAAATGCAAAATAATTAAAAGAAAAGGTGTTACAAGAGTAATTTGTGAAAACCCTAAACATAAACAAAGACAAGGGTAAATTTAAATTTGTTAATATATAAAAATAGTGCGGCTGTCTTAAAAATATTTTTAAGAATATCTATTTTTATTTATTATTGTGCTTAGAAATTTATAAAATTTCTAAATGCAATAAGAAAAGTATATAAACATACTTTTCTTGATATATACAATCCAAAAAAATATAAAATAAATTGAAGAGGTGAAAGAAAAATATGGCACGTATAGCAGGTGTTGACTTACCAAAAGAAAAAAGAGTAGAAATAGGGCTAACATATATCTACGGAATTGGTAGAACAAGCTCTAACAAAATACTAGCAGCAGCTAAAGTAAATCCAGATACTAGAGTAAAAGATTTAACAGATGACCAAGTACAAGAAATAAGAAAAGCTATGGAAGGGTACAAAGTAGAAGGCGATTTAAGAAGAGAAGTAGCTTTAAACATTAAAAGACTTACAGAAATTGGATGTTTCAGAGGAATGAGACATAAAAGAGGCTTACCAGTAAGAGGACAAAGAACAAAAACTAATGCTAGAACAAGAAAAGGTCCTAGAAAAGTAGTAAGCAAAAAAAGTAGTAAATAATTAGCACAATGTAAGAATTCGACAAAATAGGTGAAAGATAAAAATCAACAAATTTGTTTAATAGATTTTGAAAAGGAGGAAAAACCAAATGGCAAAAGCAACAAATACACAAAAAGTAACTAGAAGAAGAGACAGAAAGAACATTGAAAAAGGAGAAGCTCATATCCATTCTAGTTTTAATAATACAATAGTTACAATTACAGATGAAAGAGGAAATACAATTTCATGGGCAAGTGCTGGAGAACTAGGATTCAAAGGTTCTAGAAAAAGTACTCCATTTGCTGCTGGTGAAGCTGCAATAACAGCTGCTAAAGCTGGAATGGAGCATGGATTAAAAAGTGTTGCAGTATTTGTAAAAGGTCCAGGTTCTGGAAGAGAAGCTGCTATTAGATCATTACAAACAGCCGGATTAGAAATTACAGCAATAAAAGATGTAACACCAATACCACACAATGGTTGCAGACCACCAAAAAGAAGAAGAGTATAATATATATAATAATTAATAATGAAGAATGAAGAATTAATAATTAATAATTAAGGATGATTTTTGTTAGGAACTAACAAAAATCTACAAAAATTATTCATTATTCACTATTCATTATTCATTATTCATTAATTAATAAAATAAGAAAGGGGAAAGAAAATGTCAAGATATAAAGACGAACAATGTCGTATTTGCCGTAGAGAAGGGCAAAAGTTGTTCTTAAAAGGTTCAAGATGTTATACAGATAAATGTAGTGTAACAAGAAGAAACTATGCACCAGGAGAACACGGACAAGGAAAGAAAAAATTATCTGAATATGGAACACAATTAAGAGAAAAACAAAAAACAAAATCTTTTTATGGAGTAGGAGAAAAGCAATTTAGAAAATATTTCGAAATGGCTGAAAATAAAAAAGGAATTACAGGTGAAAACTTATTACAAATATTAGAAAGTAGATTAGATAATGTAGTATATAGAGCAGGCTTTGGTTCTTCTAGAGCACAAGCAAGACAACTTGTAAACCATGGACATTTCGATGTAAATGGCAAAAAAGTAGATATTCCATCATACTTAATTAAAGAAGGAGATGTAATATCAGTTAGAGAAATAAAACAAGATAATAAAACAATAAAAGAAAATATTGAAGCAAATAAAGCAAGACCAATACCAGAATGGCTAGAAAAAAACAATGATAAGCTACAAGTAAAAGTACTTAGATTAGCATCAAGAGAAGATGTAGATATTCCAGTTGAAGAACACTTAATAGTAGAGTTATATTCTAAATAGTTAGAAATTAGAAATTAGAAGTTAGAAGTTAGAAAATCAAAAAATCTAAATTCCAACCTCTAACATCTAAACAGGAGGTTAAATTAATGATTGAATTTGAAAAACCAAATATTGAATGTCTAGCAATAAATGAGGATGAAAGCTATGGAAAATTCGTATGTGAACCATTAGAAAGAGGCTATGGGATGACAATAGGAAACTCATTAAGAAGAATACTATTATCATCATTACCAGGTGTAGCAATAACAACTGTAAAAATAGAAGGTGTATTACATGAATTTTCTACTATACCAAATGTAATAGAAGATGTACCAGAAATTATAGTTAATCTAAAAAGTGTAAGACTAAAAATGCATGATAATGAAGAAAAAACTATAAAAATAGACTTTAAAGGTGAAGGAGAAGTAAAAGCTGGAGATATAATAACAGATTCATCTGTAGAAGTATTAAACCCAGATTTACACATAGCAACAGTAGCAGAAGGTGGATCTTTGCAGATGGAAATGACAGTTAATAGAGGTAGAGGATATAATGTAGCAGAAAAAAATAAAACTCAAAATCAAGCAATAGATGTATTACCAATAGACTCTATATTTACACCAGTAAAAAAGGTAAATTATTCAGTTGAGAATACAAGAGTTGGTCAAACAGTTGATTACGATAAGTTAACAATAGAAGTTTGGACAGATGGAAGCTTAAAAGCATATGAGGCATTAAGCTTAGCAGCAAAGGTAATGACAGGACATCTAGAATTATTCATAGACTTATCAGAAGCAGCTAGAAATACTAAAGTTATGGTAGAAAAGGCTGAAACTAAGAGAGAACGAATATTAGAAATGCCAATAGAAGATTTAGAATTATCTGTAAGATCATATAATTGTTTGAAAAGAGCAGGAATATCAACAGTTCAAGACCTAGCAAGTAAAACAGAAGCAGATATGATGAAAGTAAGAAATTTAGGTAAGAAATCATTAGATGAAGTTATAAATAAATTACATTCATTAGATTTAAATTTTGCTTCTGAAGATGAATAAAATTAAAAGGAGGCTGAAAAAATTGGCTAGAAAATTAGGAAGAACAACAGACCAAAGAATGGCAATGTTAAAGAATTTAACAACAGATTTATTAGTATATGGAAGAATAGAAACAACTGAAGCTAGAGCTAAAGAAGTAAGAAAATTAGCTGAAAACTTAATAGCTATTGCTATAAAAGAAAAAGATAATTTTGAAACAGTAGAATGTAAAGTTGTTAAAGCAAAATTAGATAGTAAAGGTAATAAAGAATTAGAAAAAGTTACAAGTAAAAATGGTAAAGAATATTTAAGAGTAGTAAAAGAAGAAAAAACAGAAAAAAGGCAAAAAGATATGCCAACAAGATTAAACGCAAGAAGAAAAATAATGGCAAGAACAAACAAAGTAAAAGATTCTAATGGAAATAACATAGACTTGCCAGCAAAACTTTTCGGAGAAATAGCTGAAAAATATGCAAAAAGAGAAGGCGGCTATACAAGAATTTATAAAATTGGCCCAAGAAGAGGAGATTGCGCAGAAAAAGTTATAATTGAATTAGTATAAAGGAGAAAAAAATGCTTGCAAAATCATGGAAAAAAATATGTTTAGTTATTCTAATAATTGCATGTTTATGGAATATAGTTTCAAAGATAATTTATAAAGTATCTTTTGAAGAAACAATAAAAAATCTTCAAGAAGAAGAGAAACAAGAACATATAAATAATACTAATTAATATATATAACTAAAAGATTTTAGCAAAAAAATATAAGAGGGAGTGAAAAGCTAGTATGAAAAAAGAAATACAGCCACAATATGGAGAAACAACAATAACATGTGCTTGCGGAAAAGTATATAAAGTTGGTTCAACAAAAAAAGATTTAAAAGTAGATGTATGCTCTAACTGCCATGCTTTTTGGACAGGTAAATTAAAAAGGGATACTACAGGTGGAAGAGCAGACAGATTCAAAAAGAAATATGGAATTGAATAAAAAAAGTAGGACGCCTAAAGGTAGTTCAAATGATAAAAAAATAAAAGCTTCAAATTATATTTTAAGCTTTTATTTTTTTGTGTAAATTATTTATCTCCTTTATATAAGAAAGGATAAACAACTAAAGCTATAACTCCTATAAGTAAAAGATAGAAACCAAGTCCTGCTGAACCATATTCAAATGCTTCACTTCCATCTACAAATAAGATAATTGCAGATATAATAGCAGGAATTAAAACGATTTTTTGATTTCTTAGTTTAAATAAAAATTTTAATTTACCTTCAGGTATTTTACTAAGAATGAAATCTATAAAAATAATTAATAGAGCTAGTATTCCTAAAATTAAAACAAAAACTCCATCACCTTCAATAAATGAAACAGATTCTTCTACCCAGAACATTTTTACAGTGGCAAAACTAAAGAAGTTTCCAATTATTAAAAGTATTGCTCCTACTATTCCTAAAATTTTACTGTTTTTTAGCACAGATAAAACCTTATCCATAATATCTCCCCCCTTCTCTATATAATATAATAATATATTATAAAAACTAAAAAATGTCAATAAAATAAAAAAATAAGTTATGAATTATAGTAAGAAAGATAATAAAAAAAGTAATAAATTGTACAAAACTAGAAAAAAATGTTCAGAAGTAATGTCTAACAATAGCGAAAATTAATTAAGGAGAAGAGTAGAAAAATGTCGTAAAAAGAGTAAAATTGCCATATTGAAAAATAAAAAAACAAAAAAGCGAAAGAAATATTGAAAAATAAAGAAAAATAACGCACGAAAGTTAAGAAAAAATTGAACTTTTTGCTGTTTTTATATTGACGTTCCTGTAAAAATATGGTATTTTATTGTATAGAAAAACGATGTTTTTTTTAGAATAAACTAATAGCAGTTTCATTAAAAAATACTACTAAAAAGTTTATGGAATAATTTATTTTCATTAATAACAAAAGATTACAAATATAAAAAAGGAGAGTGCATTAAAATGATAAATAAACAAATCCTTAATCTAAGAGAACAACTAAATAATAGTATTATAAACGGAGAAGATTACGAAATAATATATAAATTAAGCATTGAATTAGACGAACTAATAACGGAGTATTATAAAGAGAAGATTGATAAATAGAACCTAGTTTTAGGTTCTATTTATCTTTACATTGATATATAATTAATAAGAAAACTGACAAACCACATAAGCAAAGCTAACTCGAGTCTTTTATATGCTACCATTCTTGTTCTATAAGGAAAAATCTTATATGGGTTCAAGTTAAATGTGGATTTTTCCTACACGATAAAAAATGTACAAATTTTAGGAAATAACTATACAAAACATGAAAAAAATATTATAATAGTATTTGGTAAAATAATTTAAATAAGTATGAATCAGGAATAAAATATTTTGCATTTGGGGAGGAAAAAAAATGAATTTAAAATCTATTATTTCCGGAATAGATGGATTAAAAGCAAAAGGAAATCTAGAAATGGAAATAAATTCCATAGAAAGTGATTCTAGAAAAGTTACTAAAAATGGTATGTTTGTTGCAGTAGTAGGCTTTGAAACAGATGGGCATAAATTTATTAAACAAGCAATAGAAAATGGAGCATCAGTTGTAATGATTCAAGAAGGTGCTAAAGTAAATAAAGAAGATTTTAATGATGATATAACAATAATAATGGCACCAGATACTAGAATAGCATTAGCTAAAATAGCATGTAATTTCTATAAAAATCCATCAACTAAATTTAAGTTAATAGGTGTAACAGGAACTAAAGGAAAAACAACAACAACATTTATGATTAAAGCTATATTAGAAGAACAAGGTAAAAAAGTTGGATTAATAGGTACTGTTGCAAATTATATAGGAAATAAAAATCTAGGAGAAAGTACAAGAACTACACCAGATAGCTTAGAATTACAAAAATTATTTAATCAAATGGTAGAGGAAAAAGTAGATTGTGTAATTATGGAAGTTTCATCACAGGCTTTAAAGTTACATAGAGTAGATGGATGTGATTTTGATATAGGAGTTTTTACTAATTTTTCTGAAGATCATATAAGTGCTAATGAACATCCAAATATGGAGGACTATTTTAATTCAAAATTAAAATTAATGGAAATGAGTAAACTAGATTATATAAATGCAGATGATTTTAGAGTAGTAAAAATAAAGAAATTATTGCCAGAAAAAGATATAAAAACATATGGAATAGATAATGAAACAGACTTATTAGCAAAAGACATAACTATAACAAATTCTAGTGTAGATTTTAAAGTAAAGATAAATGGAAAAAACGAAAGAGTAAAAACAGGTATACCAGGAAGATTTAGTGTATATAATTCATTAGCAGCAATTAGTGTAGCAATGAAACTTGGAGCAAATGCTGAACAAATAAAAGAAGCATTATTAAAAGTAAGAGTCCCAGGAAGAAGCGAATTGGTAGATAATAAAAAAGGCTTACCAATAATGATAGATTATGCACATTCTCCAGAGAGTTTGCAAAGTATATTAAGTGCAGTAAAAAGTTATACTAGGGGAAAGGTAATTTCTGTATTTGGTTGCGGAGGAGATAGAGACAAGGCAAAAAGACCAATTATGGGACAAATTTCAGCAAAAATTGCGGACTTTACAATAATTACATCAGATAATCCAAGAACGGAAGAACCAGAAGATATAATAAGACAAATAGAAAAAGGAGCTAAAAAATCAAAAGGTAAATACATAACAATAGTAGATAGAACAGAAGCAATAAAATATGCAATAAACATGGCAACAAAAAATGATATAATAGTTTTAGCAGGAAAAGGACATGAAACATACCAAGAAATAAATGGTGAAAAGAAACATTATGATGAAAGAGAAATTATAAAGGAGGTTATATAAATTGTATTTTCAAACAAGAATATTGTTTGTATCATTCATAGCTACAGTAATTCTAGCAATATTTATAATACCAATATTAAGAAAATTTAAAATAGGCCAAATAGAAAGAGAAGAGGGACCAGAAAGCCATTTAGGAAAAAAAGGCACACCAACAATGGGAGGAATAATTATTGCACTTGGCATAATTATTGGTACAATAGGAGGATATATATATTACTCTACAACAGATCCAGTAGTAGGAGAAAGATTATTCCCATTGTTACTTATATCAATAGGTTTTGGAGTAATAGGATTTATAGATGATTACAAAAAATTGGTTTTAAAAAATACAAAAGGCTTAAAACCATCAAGTAAAATGCTAGGGTTACTTATAATATCAGTACTATTCACATTATACTTATTAAGAGGAATAAATTTAGGTACTAGCACAATAATTCCTTTTATGAAAACAGAAGTGGTTTTACCAGTTTTAGTATATATACCATTTGCGATTTTTGTTATGCTAGCAACAACAAATGCGGTTAATTTGACAGATGGAATAGATGGATTAAGTGCTAGTGTTGCAGCAATAATTACTACATGCTTAACTGTAATAGCAATAATATTAGATGTAAAAGAAATAGTTGTATTTGGAAGTATAATAGTAGGAGCTTGTTTAGGATTTTTAATATTTAATTTAAACACAGCTAAAGTATTTATGGGAGATACAGGCTCATTACTTCTAGGAGGAGTAATATCAGCAATTGCATTATATTTACAAATGCCACTTATATTATTAATAATTGCGGCGATACCTGTTATAGAAACAATTTCTGTTGTTTTACAGGTAGTGTATTTTAAGAAAACAAAAGGAAAAAGATTATTTAAAATGGCACCACTACATCATCATTTTGAATTATCTGGTTGGAAAGAAAATAAAGTGGTATCAATATTTTGTATATTTACATTGATGTTATGTATTATAGGACTTTGTTCTATATAAACAAAAGAGACATAAGATAAAGTAAGAGAGGTATTTATGAAAAGCAAGCAAGATAGGGAAATTAGTAAGCCATTTGATTTTATTTTATTTATAGTAGTCTTAATTCTTTTAGGAATGGGTATAACAATGGTACTTTCAGCAAGTTCACCAATGTCATTATCTACAACTTCAAGTAGCTATACATATGTATCTAAGCAAGCTATTGCAGCAGTACTTGGAATAATTGTTATGCTAATCATATCAAAGATAGACTATAAAATATTATCAAGATTTTATAAAATAATTTGGATTGTTTCTATTGTTGGATTAGCAGCAGTTATGATACCCGGGATAGGAGTAACAGTAAAAGGTGCAACAAGATGGATTAAATTCCCTGTGTTTGGAACAATTCAACCATCAGAAATAACAAAACTAGGATTAATAATATTTTTTGCAGCATATCTTACAAAACATAGAAACGAATTAAAAAAATTGTGGAAAGGATTTTTTAAGCCAATATTATTCTTCTTAGCACCCCCAATATTTATAATTTTAGTAATACAATCACACTTAAGTGCATCAGTTTTAATAATACTAACAATATCAGTGATGATGTTAATGGCAGGTTGTAAAGTATCACATTTTGCAATATTTGGAGGAGCAGGAGTAACAATAGGTAGTATAGGACTATATGTACTTGCAAAATATTTTGGAATAGGGGCATATAGATTAAAAAGAATTACAGCTTTTTTAGACCCATGGGCAGATCCATTAGATACAGGTTGGCAAATAATCCAAGGATTATATGCTATAGGTTCAGGAGGACTATTTGGGGTAGGTTTAGGAAACAGTAGACAAAAATATTTATATATATCAGAGCCACATAATGATTACATATTTGCAGTACTAGCAGAAGAGCTAGGATTTATAGGCTGTATAGTAGTTATATTACTATTTGCAATATTTATTTGGAGAGGAATAATAATATCAATGAAAGCTCCAGATATGTTTGGAAGTTTACTAGCATGTGGAATAACAGCACTTATAGGTTTCCAAGCTATTATAAATATAGCTGTTGTAACATCTTCAATGCCAGTAACAGGAATTTCACTTCCGTTTTTTAGTTATGGAGGAACTTCGCTCATAATTTTACTAGCTTCAGTCCGGTGTTCTTCTCAATATTTCAAGACAAACAAATAAAATGTAATAGCATGAAAAAAGGAGAAGTTTATGAAAGTTATAATTGCGGCAGCAGGAACTGGGGGACATATTAATCCAGGAATTGCGATAGCTAATGAAATAAAAAAACATAATAAAAATGCTGAAATCACTTTTATTGGAACTCCAAGAGGATTAGAAAATGATTTAGTACCAAGAAGTGGGTATAAATTAAAAACTATAGATGCATATGGAATAAAAAGAGAAATAAGTTTCCAAAATTTTAAAAATATATGTAAGACTTTAAAAAGTTATAAAACTGCGAAAAAAATAATAAAACAAATAAATCCAGATGTAATAATTGGTACAGGAGGATATATCTGCGGACCAGTATTATCAAATGGAGCAAAATTAAAAATACCTACATTATTACATGAAAGTAATGCTTTCCCAGGGATAGCTGTAAAAGTCTTATCAAAAAAAACAGATACAGTTTTAGTAGGGTTTGAAGATGCGAAAAAAAGGTTACCAAAAGCAAAAAATGTTGTGGTTACAGGGACTCCTACAAAAGTAAATAAAGTTCATTTAAATGATAAACAAAAAGCAGATATAAAAAAACAATTTAAAATAGAGAACAAATTACCTATTGTAGTAATATTTGGAGGCAGTCAAGGAGCAGAATCTATTAATAGATGTTTAATTGAAATTATAAACAAAAAACTAAATGAAAAGTATCAAATAATTTGGGCTGTTGGAAAGCAAAAACATGAAGAAGTGAGAAATAAAATAAAAAAACTATATAATGTAAGTATAGTACCATATATATACAATATGGAAGAAGTTTTGAATTTAGCAGATTTAATTGTTTCAAGAAGTGGGGCAATGACAATAACAGAAGTTGCAAAATGTGGTAAGCCAGCAATATTTATTCCATACCCATATGCAACAGAAAACCATCAAGAATATAATGCTAAAGTTTTAGAAAAGGCAGGTGCTGCAAAAATAATATTAAATAAAGATTTAAGTACTGATAAATTAAACAAAACAATAATTGAAATAATAAAGGATAAAGAAAAATTAAAACAAATGGGCAAAAATGCAGAGAAAATATCAATAAAAAATGTAAATGAAAAAATATATAAAGAAATAGAAAAATTATTAAAATAATGCACATAGAACAAATTAATCTATGTGCATTAAAATTAAATATATTGTGGTCAGGCACATTTATTTATCAAAAACATATAATTTGTTATAGATAAATGGAGGTGTTTTTTTTGTGGCTTTGTTTAATAAGTTTCATAGAATTTTGCAAAACGGCATTTTTTGTTTTAGGATACATATCAAATAATAGTTTATTTCCAGAACCATTATCTCCAGACGAAGAAAAAGAATATTTAGAAAAATATATGCATGGCGATGAGGACGCAAGAAACGTATTAATAGAACGAAATTTACGTTTGGTAGCACATATATGTAAAAAATATAATATACCCAATTTGGAATTAGATGATTTAATTTCAATAGGAACAATAGGATTAATAAAAGGTATAAACACATTTAATTTAGATAAAAATGTAAGGCTAGCAACTTATGCATCAAGATGTATAGAAAATGAGATATTAATGTATTTACGAAGTACGAAAAAGATAGGAGCAGAAGTATATTTAAATGAACCAATAGGAAAAGATAAGGATGATAATGAAATTTCGTTAATAGATATATTAGAAAACGATGAAAAAAATATAGAAGAAGAAGTTGATTTCAAATTAAAAATGAAACAAATATATGAAAAAATAAAATCTGTGCTAAAAGCAAGGGAACAAATAATAATTGAATTAAGATTTGGCCTTCGGAGGTAAAAAACCAAAAACACAAAATGAAGTTGCAAAAATCTTAGGAATATCACGTTCCTATGTGTCTAGGATAGAAACAAAGGCAATAAAAAGACTAAATGAAGAACTAGAACAAAAAATATAGGAACTAGATATAAATCCAAGGTAAAATAATAGAATGTAAAGAAGGAAAATAGTTGAAAGTAGTAAATAAGTTAATTAAGCCTATATAGTGTCTTTCCTTCTTTTAATGTTTCTAATACCTTAATATTTTTTATTTCATCTGAATTTACTTCTAAAGGATTTTTATCAACGATTATTAAGTTAGCTAATTTACCTTCTTTGATAGAGCCTTTTGTATTTTCTTCGAAGTATTGATATGCACTATTAATAGTTACAGCCTTTATTGCATCTAAAACAGAGATCTTTTCATCTTCTCCTAATGTTATTCCACTTTTTGTCTTTCTTGTTACAGCACACCAAATAGTTTCAAACATATTTGGATTTATTACAGGAGAATCCTGATGAAAAGTAAATAATATATCTTGTCCTAAAGCAGAACGAGCAGGACTGATTTTACTAGCTCTTTCGTATCCAAAATTATTAACATGAATATCTCCCCAATAAAAAACATGAGCTATGAAAAAGGAAAGAATAATATGGTATTTCTTTAATTCAGGTAATTGGTCAATACCTACTAATTGAGCATGTATCATGACAGGTCTAATTTCAGCTATATTATTCTCAAAATTTTTTATACTGTTTATATATTGCTCAGCAGCTCTGTCACCATTACAATGAGCAAGTAGTTGCATATTTGTATCTTTTGCTATCTTTACAGCTTCTTCTACATCTTTGTTATTCATAGTATTATACCCAAAGTAATTACTGTCATCTATATAAGGTGTTCTCATCCATGCAGTTCTTCCTTGAGGAGAACCATCTAAAAAGATTTTATAGCCACCTAATTTAAAATTATTGTGATATTTCCTAATACTGTTGCTAAAAGTGTCGAAAAGTATTTCTCTGTTTTTAGGTTCAATATAAGAAACTAAATCCAATTTTAACTTTTTACTATTTACTAAATTTTGATAAATAGGTATCATAGAGGGATAGGCCATTCCGTCTTGAATAGTAGTAATACCATAAGATAAATATAAATCTTGAGCTTTTTCATATGCATTTAATAAATCTTCCATATCAGGCATTGGAACTTGTTTTAAATAATTCAAAAAAGAATTTTCTTCCATGTAACCAGTTAACTTACCATCCAATTTTTCAATCATACCTCCTCCAGGCGAAGCGGTATGCTCAGTTATATTGAAAAATTTCAATCCGTTACTATTAAAAACTCCCATATGGCCAGACTTATGTTGCAACACAACTGGATTATTTGGTAATACTGAATCTATTATTTCTTTATTTGGATGTTTTTTTTCAGACAAATTATTATGGTCATATCCATCAGCTAATATCCATACATTATCAGCTATTTTATGACTAGATTTATATTCCTTTAATTTATTTTGAATGTCTTTAAAATTTCTACAATCTTCCAGATTTACTTTTAAAAGACCATTTGCTACTCCTGAAAAATGACTATGAGCATCAATAAAAGAGGGCATCATAGTATTTCCTTCCAAATTTATTAATTTGGTTTCTTTATCTTTAAGATGTAAGATTTCTTCTTTATTTCCAACTTTTTTTATTATACCATCTTCTATTAACAATGCTTCTATATTGTTATTTTCCAATGTGATAAAATTACCATTATAATATATCTTTTTCATAAATTAATATCACCTAATATTTATTATATACTGATTAAAAAATTTTTATGTAATAGAAAATAACCTCTTCCATATAGGTAGAGGCATTAAATGTTTGAAATATAATTATTTTGAATAAAACGAGAAATGTTTTTAACAGAAATTCCTGTACCAAAAGATAAACTTTCAATAGAATTACCAGTAGGAGAGGTAACAATGTAACTGTTTAAATTATAAATATCTTGTTTGTCTTTAGCCTCACAATTGCAACATACATCATTAGAAGAAGCAAAAAAACAACCACATCTAGCACATCTTTTTAATTCCATATAAAACCAATCCTTTCTCATAAAAATTAATTTTATTACATTTTATCACAAAAAAAATAAAAATGAAAGAGAATAGAACAAAAAACGCAAAAATTTACTTTTTCAATTAACAAGTAGTAAAATTCAAAGAATTTTTAAGCATTTCTATTGACATAAATAAAGATTAAAGGTAAAATATAAGAGTACAGAAATTAATATATTGAAAAATAGATATATGATAAATCTGAACATTGAAAATTTAATAAGTAAAGAGGTGTTTTTTATGAATGAAGCAACAATAGCCATAATCACCTTTCTTATCTCAGCAGCTATTTTTATACCATTAGGAATATTAATTAGAAAAAAATCAGCTGAATCTAAAATCAAAAGTGCAGAAAATGAAGCAAATAGAATTCTGTCAAACGCAAAAAAAGAAGCAGAAAATGCAAAAAAAGAAGAAATCTTAAAAGCAAAGGAAGAAGCTTTGCAGACAAAAAATGAATTAGATAGAGAGATTAAAGAAAGAAGAGGCGAAGTACAACAACAAGAAAAAAGATTATTTCAAAGAGAAGAAGCGTTAGAGAGGCGTTCTGAAAATTTTGAAAAAAGAGAAAAAGAATTAGAAAGGAACATTCAAGAGGTAGACAAAAAGAAAAAATCATTAGATGAAATATACAACAAGCAAATATCAGAACTACAAAGAATAGCAGGTTTATCAAGAGAAGAGGCAAAAAAAATACTATTACAACAATTAGACAAAACCTTAAATGATGAAAAAGCAGCCTTAATAAAATCAGTAGAGACTAATGCTAAAGAAACAGCAAATAAAAAAGCAAGAGAAATTGTTAGCTATGCTATTCAGAAATGTGCAGCGGACCATACATCTGAAACA
The DNA here is from genome assembly GCA_944390405.1 of uncultured Clostridia bacterium. GTDB lineage: Bacteria > Bacillota > Clostridia > TANB77 > CAG-508 > UMGS1781. The sequence goes on from CALXPS010000003.1 coordinate 36,471, forward strand.
ACAGTATCAGTAGTAGCACTTCCAAATGATGATATGAAAGGAAGGATAATAGGAAGAGAAGGTCGTAACATAAAAATGCTAGAAACACTAACAGGAATAGATTTAATAATAGATGATACACCAGAAGCTGTTATACTTTCAGGATTTGACCCATTAAGAAGAGAAGTAGCAAGAATTGCCTTAGAAAAACTAATAGAAGACGGAAGAATTCACCCAGCTAAAATTGAAGAAATGGTAGAAAAGGCCAAAGAAGAATTGGAAGAGACAATAAAAGAAGAAGGGGAAAGAGCAGTATTAGAAGCTGGAGTACATGGTTTACATCCAGACTTAGTAAGACTTCTAGGAAAATTGAAATATAGAACAAGTTATGGACAAAATGTCTTAAACCATTCAATAGAAGTTTCAAACTTAGCAAGAATAATGGCAGATGAACTAGGCTTAGATACAAAAATTGCACGAAGAGCAGGACTATTACATGATATAGGAAAAGCTCTAGACCATGACATGGAAGGAACACATGTGCAAATAGGTGTTGATGTATTAAAAAAATATAAAGAATCAGATGTTATTTTAAATGCAGTAGAAGCACATCATGGAGATGTTGAACCAAAAACACTAGAAGCAGTATTAATACAAGCAGCAGATGCTATATCAGCATCAAGACCAGGAGCAAGAAGAGAAACATTAGAAGCATATATTAAAAGACTAGAAAAACTAGAAGAAATAGCAGATTCTTTTGAAGGTGTAGAAAAATCATTTGCAATACAAGCAGGAAGAGAAATAAGGCTAATCGTAAAACCAGAAAAAGTTTCAGATAGTCAAATAATAACAATGGCAAGAGATGTAGCACAAAAAGTAGAAAATGAAATGGAATATCCAGGGCAAATAAAAGTAAATGTAATAAGAGAAACAAGAGCAATAGACTATGCAAAATAAACAAAAACAGCTAAATAGGGGAAACCTTATTTAGCTGTTTTTCATGTATACAAAATTTGACTTCTACAAAAAAAAGTAGTATAATATTAAAAGTGATGCCAGAAAGTGGCAAAGATGAGATTTATATATGTTTAGTAAAAGAAGTATCGGGGAAAAATAATAATAAAGTTTAAAGCAAAATGATTAAATTTGTTTTAAATTAAGTGAAAAAAATAGCCCATTTTCACTTTATTGATTATGTAAAAATATGATTTCAAGAGAAGAAAATCAAAAAAACATAACAGAGATAAATTACATAAACAAAAAATGTAATAAGGAGAAACTTTTAAAAGCATAAAAGTAAATCGAAAAAAAGAGGAGGATAAAAAATATAATGGAAGAAACTTTAAAAAAGGAAAAAACAAAGAAAACATCAAAACAAAGTAAAAAAGAAGAAAAAAGTATATTTAAAAAATCAAATGTTAAAATAATCCCATTGGGAGGATTACTTGAGATAGGGAAAAATATTACAGTTATAGAATACGAGGATGATATAATTATTGTAGACTGTGGTTTAGGATTCCCAGAAGATGATATGCTAGGTGTAGACTTAGTTATACCAGATATAACATATCTAGAAAAATATAAAGACAAAATCAGAGGATTAGTTGTAACACATGGGCATGAAGATCATATAGGAGGAATACCATATTTATTAAAACAAATAAATGTACCAATATATGCAACAAAATTAACAGTAGGCTTAATAGAAAATAAACTAGAAGAGCATAATTTATTAAAAAGTACAAAAATAAAACAAGTAAAACCAGGACAAGTAATAACACTAGGTTCTATGAAAGTAGAATTCATAAAAATAACACATAGTATACCAGATGCTTGTGCACTTGCAATTCACACACCAGTTGGAACCATTGTTCATACAGGAGATTTTAAGATAGACTATACACCGATAGATGGGGAAATAATAGATTTAGGAAGGTTAGCAACATTAGGAAATAAAGGTGTTTTAGCACTTATGTCAGATAGTACAAATGCTGAAAGAAAAGGTTATACAATGTCTGAAAGTAATGTTGGTGAAATCCTAGATAAATTATTTATAAACTGTACAAAAAGAATAGTAGTAGCTACATTCTCTTCAAATGTGCATAGGGTTCAACAAATAGTAAATTCAGCAGTAAAATATAAAAGAAAAATTGCGGTATGCGGAAGAAGTATGGTAAATATGATAGAAACTGCTAGAAGACTAGGATATATAAAAGTACCAGATAATGTATTTATAGATATAGATACAATTAACTCATATGCAGATGATAACCTAGTTATAATTACAACAGGAAGCCAGGGAGAACCAATGTCTGCATTAACAAGAATGGCATCAGGAGAACATAAAAAAGTACAAATAACACCAAATGACTTTATAATAATATCAGCCAACCCAATACCTGGAAATGAGAAATATATATCTAAAGTAATAGATGATTTAATGGCAATAGGAGCAGAAGTTATATATAATGCACTTCAAGAAATACACGTATCAGGACATGCATGCCAAGAAGAACAAAAATTAATGATAACTCTAGTAAAACCAAAATATTTTATACCAGTACATGGTGAATATAGACAACTTATAGCACATTCTGAAACTGCAAAAAAAGTAGGAATACCACATGAAAATATATTCATAACAGAAAATGGAAAAGTACTAGAACTAAATGAAGATGAAGCAAAATTTACAGGACATGTACAATCAGGAAAAGTATTAGTAGATGGATTAGGTATTGGAGATGTAGGAAACATAGTATTAAAAGATAGACAAAAATTATCACAAGATGGATTAATAGTAATAGTAATAACATTAGATCCAAGAAGCGGTAAAATTGTTGCAGGCCCAGATGTAATAAGTAGAGGATTTGTATATGTAAGAGAATCTGAAAATTTAATGGAAGAAATAAAAAAATTATTAAGAGAAGAATTATGGAAATGTGAAGAAAAACACATAACAGACTGGGCAACATTAAAATTAGTAATAAGAGAACAATTAGGAGACTATATATACAAAAAAACAAAACGTCAACCAATGTTAATACCAATAATCATGGAAATATAAAAAATGCTGAAACGCCAAGCTTTTAAAGGTTTGGCGCTTTTTTATTGTTATTAAACTCTTGACTTTTCTAAGATTTAGATATATACTGACATCGATAAATATTCTTAAAGGGGAGGTTTATTTAATGAACAATTTAATAGAAATTAGATGGCATGGTCGTGGAGGACAAGGAGCTAAAACGGCATCGCTTTTACTTGCAGATGCGGCTTTTAATACAGGAAAGTATATACAAGGCTTTCCAGAGTATGGACCAGAAAGAATGGGTGCTCCAATAACAGCATATAACAGAATTAGTACTGAACCAATAACAATTCATAGTAATATATATGAACCAGATTATGTAGTAGTTGTTGATGATACATTATTAGAAAGTGTTGATGTAACAGCAGGATTAAAGAAAACAGGAGCAATTGTAATTAATACAACAAAAGATGCAGAATATTTGAAACAACACTTAAATGGATATGAAGGAGAAATATACAAAATAGATGCAAGAAAAATATCATTAGAAACACTTGGCAAATATTTCCCAAATACGCCAATGCTTGCAGCAATTGTAAAAGTAAGCAAAGTTATGACAGATGAAGAATTTTTAAATGATATGAAAGGTTCTTTTAAACATAAATTTGCTAAAAAACCAGAAGTAATAGAAGGCAATATGAAAGCATTAGAAATTGCATTAAAGGAGGTAGAAAAAGTATGACAGAAATAAATTCAAAATCACCAATGGAAAAATTAACAGAAGGTGGAACAATTTATCAATCAGGTAATGCAAGAGAATTTAAAACAGGAGATTGGAGAAGTATAAAACCTATATATTTAAGTGAAAAATGTAAACAATGTGGATTATGCTTTCCAGTATGCCCAGATGACGCAATACCAGTAAATAAAGAACAAAAAAGAGGAGACTTTAATTATGATTATTGCAAAGGTTGCGGAGTGTGTGCTAAAGTATGCCCATTTGGAGCGATTGCAATGGAATAATACACATCCATATAAATATAAAAATATAAAGGAGAGATAGATTATGTCAATTAGAGAACGTTTAAGTGGTAATGAGGCAGCTGCAACTGCAATGAAACAAATTAACCCAGATGTTGTAGCAGCATTTCCAATAACACCATCAACTGAAATACCACAATATTTTTCAACATTTGTAAGTAACGGAACTGTAGATACAGAATTTGTTGCAGTAGAAAGTGAACACAGTGCAATGAGTGCTTGTATAGGAGCAGAAGCAGCAGGTGGAAGAGCAATGACAGCTACATCAGCAAATGGATTATCACTAATGTGGGAAATGATATATATTGCATCAAGCTTAAGACTACCAATAGTAATGTCATTAGTAAATAGAGCAGTATCAGGACCTTTAAATATTCACAATGACCATTCAGATGCAATGGGAGTAAGAGATAGTGGGTGGATAATGCTATTTTCAGAAAATAACCAAGAAGCATATGATAATTTACTTATGGCACACCGAATAGCAGAAAATTCAAAAGTAAGGTTACCATTAATGGTATGCCAAGATGGATTTATAACATCACATTCAATTGAAAATATAGAATTAGAAGAAGATGAGACTGTAAAAAAATTTGTAGGAACATATAAACCAGAACACTATTTATTAAATGATAAAGAACCAATAGCAATGGGACCATTAGATTTACAAGCATATTTATTCGAGCATAAAGCACAGCAAGCAGAAGCAATGAGAAATGCTAAAAAGGTAATTTTAGAAGTAGCAGAAGAATTCGAAAAAGTTACAGGGAGAAAATATAGTTTCTTCGAAGAATATAAAATGGAAGATGCCGAGCTTGTAATTGTATGTATGAACTCAACAGCAGGAACAGCAAAATTCACAGCAGACAAATTAAGAAATGAAGGCATAAAAGCAGGAGTATTAAAATTAAGAGTATTCAGACCATTCCCAGCAGAAGAAATAGCAAAAGCTTTATCAAAAGCAAAAGCGATAGCAATATTAGATAAAGCAGATGGATTAAATGCTGTTGGAGGGCCATTATTTACAGATGTAACATCAGCAATGTATGTAAATAATGTAAAAGTACCAACAGTAAATTATATATATGGAATAGGCGGAAGAGATACAAAATCAGATGATATAGAAAAAGTATATAATGATTTACAAGAAATAGCAAAATCAGGAAATATAGATAATCCATATAGATATTTAGGATTAAGGAGGGAATAAGTATGGCATATAATTTAAAAGAAGTAGTAGCAAATAAACCTGCAAGATTTACATCAGGTCATAGAATGTGTGCTGGTTGTGGTGCACCAGTAGTAGGAAGGATGATATTAAGGGCACTAAAAAATGAAGACCATGCAGTAATATGTAATGCAACAGGGTGTATGGAGGTTTCTACATTTATATATCCATACACATCATGGACAGATTCATTTATACACACAGCATTCGAATGTGCAGGTGCAACTTTATCAGGTGTAGAAGCTGCATATAAAGCAATGAAAAGACAAGATAAATTATCAGGAACAACTACAAAATTTATAGCATTTGGTGGAGACGGAGGAACATATGATATAGGTATTCAGAGTTTATCGGGAGCTATGGAAAGAGGACATGACATGGTATATGTATGCTATGATAATGGAGCATATATGAATACAGGAATTCAACGTTCATCAGCAACACCAAAATTTGCAGATACTACAACATCACCAGCAGGAAAAGTAATTCCTGGAAAAATGCAATCAAGAAAAGATTTAACACAAATAATGGTAGCACATCATTTACCATATGTTGCACAAACTATAGCTATAAACAACTTTAAAGACTTATATGAAAAATCTGAAAAAGCAATATATACAGAAGGACCATGTTTCCTAAATGTACTTGCACCATGTCCAAGAGGATGGGGATATGCAACAGAAGACCTAATGAAAATAAATAAACTAGCGGTAGAAACATGTTATTGGCCATTATATGAAGTAATAGAAGGTAGATATGTAGTAAATTATAAACCAGCTAAAAAATTACCAGTAGAAGAATTCTTGAAACCACAAAAAAGATTTAAACACATGTTTCAACCAGGAAACGAGTGGATGATAGAAGAATTCCAAAAAGAAGTAGACAACAGATGGGAAGAACTACTAAAACTAGAAGAAGCAACAAAAGACATTGCAGTTAACGAATAATGAATATGATGTGGGGCGAGCATTGCTTGTCTGAAAACTAAAAATATTAGAAAACTCCAGGACCTTACGTACTAGTTCTTTAGCAAAAGAGCTGTAGCAAAGCGACTGGAGTTTTTAAAAAATTATAAGGGTGATATGATGAAAACAAGAAAATTAATAAGCATTTTTATTATTAGCTTATTCCTGATGTTAATAGGAACCACAAAATCTGAAGCAAGTTTACACTTGAACAATTTAGACTTCAATGTTCAAATAAATGAAGATGGAAGTATGAACGTAACAGAAACATGGAATATTGATATTTCAGAAACAAATACATTATATAAAACATTTGACATAGATAAAGAAAAATATACAGCAATAACAGATTTTAAAGTAGAAGAAATAACAAATGGAACAATTAAAGAATTTAGAAAAACTGACCTTTGGAAACATCATATAGATGAAGATTACTATTTTGGAGGTATAAACCAAGATGGAAACTATGAAGTAGCATGGGGAGTAAATATAACATCAAATGCAAAAAGAAAATATGAAATAAGTTATAGAGTAATTGATGCAGTAAAAAAATATGGAGATTGCACAGAACTATATTGGCAGTTTATTGGAGATAGATTTGAAATAAAAGCAGATAAAATTACAGGAACAATAAAATTACCAGTCCCAGTTCAAAACAAAGAAGAATTAAGAGTTTGGGGACACACAAAATATTTAAATGGAGAAATATATGCAACTGATACAAGAACAATAGAATTTCATTTAGAAGATTACACAGCAAATGAATATGTAGAAGTAAGAATACTTATGCCGACATATGTGATGAATAATTTAGAATTTACATCATTAGAAAATAAAGAAGCAGAAATATTAGAAGAAGAAGAAAAAGAAGCGGCAGAAGCAAATGCAAGAAGAGCAAAACGAGATAAACAAATGCAAATTACTATAATAGCAATAACAGCAATTGTGGGACTAATTGGATTAGTATTTATTAATGGAATAAGAAAAAATATAAAAGCATTAAAAGATAATCCTAAAATAGAGCCAGAAGTGAAATTAGACTATTACAGGGAACTACCAGATGAAATTGCTACACCATTAGAAGCAAACTTTATACTAAACAAAGGAACATTTGATTTTTCTAAAACAATTTCTGCAACTATTTTAGATTTAACATTAAAAGGCTATATTAAAGTAGAACAAATAGATAAAACAATAAATATAGAAATATTAGATAAAGACACATCAGAACTACCAAAAGATGAACTAAGGGTTCTAGAGTTACTAAAAAATGCAGAAGAAAATAAAAGGGCAAAAGAAAAAAATGAAGAAGCAAAAAAATTATTAACAATGAAAGATGTAGAAAAATATATAGAACAAAAACCAGAAAAAATTATAAAAGTACAAGGTGAGTTTGAAAAAATAGCAAAAGATGTTTCAGAAAATAAAGCAAAATATGATAAAAAAATAGCTAAAAAATCAGAAACATATATAACAAAAGTTATTGGATATATCTTTTTACTTATAGCAGTAGTGATGGCAGTAATAATAGGAAATGCTGTAACAGGAGAATTTGTACCAAACATAATAAAATATGCATTAATAGCAGGTTCATTTACAACAATAGTTTTAATAACTAATTTAGTATTAATATCAAAATTAATTAATAGATTTAGTGGATTTACAAGTAAAGGAATAAATGAACAAGAACAATGGAAAGCATTCAAAAAATACATGGAAGATTTTTCATTGCTAGATGAAAAAGAAATACCACATTTAGTAATATGGGAAAAATATTTAATCTTTGCTACAGCATTTGGGATAGCAGATAAAGTAATAAAACAATTAAAAATAATATATCCAGAACTAAATGAACAGGACACATTAAATAATCTAGTGCTATTTGCAGCAATGAGTAATTCTGGAGTATTAAACACTAACTTTATATCTTCACTTAACACATCAACTTCACATATGTATTCATCAACATATTCGTCAGGTTCAGGAAGCGGAGGGGGCTTCTCTGGTGGAGGCGGAGGCGGAGGCCGGCGGTGGAGGCCGGAGGAGGAAGATAAAAAACCCTGCCTCACTATTGAAAAAAATTGTAAAATGATATATAATATATGAAGTTTAAAAAATAAGGAGTTTGATATGGACAAGGAAAACATAGAAATTTTAAAGAAAATAAAAAAAATATTCAAAGAAAAGGGTGGAGACCCAGAAGATTTAGAAATATTAACAGAAGTAAATGCAAAAAAGAAACTTCATAAATTCAGAAAGATTACAGATTTAAAAGATATGATTAATCAATCAGCTCAAGAATTTGGAGACAAGCCAGCATTTAAATATAAAACTGAAACACCAGGACAATTTGATGCAATAACATATAAGCAATTTTTAGATGAAATAAATAGTCTAGGTACAAAACTTATAGATATGGGACTAAAGGGAAAAAGAATAGCTGTTATTTCAGAAAACAGATATGAATGGTGCCTAGCATACATGGCTACAGTATGTGGAACAGGTATAGTTGTACCATTAGATAAATTACTACCAGCAAATGAATTAGAATCATTAATCGTACGTTCAGGCGTAGAAGCAATATTCTATTCAAGTAAATATGACGAAATAATGAAAGATATAAAACAAAGACAAACTACAGATATAAGATATTATATATCTATGGATTTAGATAAAAGACAAGATGGAGTATATTCACAAAAGGAATTAGTAGAAAAGGGAAAAGAATTAATAGATGGAGGAAATAGAAAATTTTTAGATGCAGAAATAGATAGAGAAGCTATGAGCTTTATGCTGTTTACTTCTGGAACAACAGCCATGTCAAAAGCAGTAATGTTATCACATAAAAATATAGTTACAAATTTAATGGATATTGCATCAGTATTAAATTTAGATGAAAATGATACATTACTTTCATTCTTGCCATTACACCATACATTCGAATGTACAGTGGGATTTTTATATGTAATGTACAGAGGAGCTAGTATCGCATATTGTGAAGGAGTAAGACATATTGCAAATAACATTAAAGAGTATCAAATAACAGCAATGATTTCTGTGCCAGCTCTATATGAAAACATGTATAAAAGATTAATGAAAAATATAGAAAAAAAAGGTAAACTTCAAGAAGTAGAAAAATTAATGAAGCTAACAGGAATGCTATCAAAAGTAGGAATTGACTTTAGAAAGAAAATCTTTAAAGAAATACATGATGGGCTAGGAGGACATTTAAGACTTTTAGTAAATGGAGCAGCAGCATTGTCAGCAGAGGTAGAAAAAGGATTTAACGATTTAGGAATAAAAACAGTTCAAGGATATGGACTAACTGAAACATCACCAGTTATTTCAGCAGGAACAGACTTTGAACAAGAAATTGGTTCTGTTGGTAAAGTATTTCCAAGTGTTAAACTAAAGATTGTAAACAAGGATGAAAATGGAATAGGAGAAATACATGTAAAAGGCCCAACTGTAATGCTAGGATATTACCAAAATGAAGAAGCTACAAAAGAAGTCTTAGACAGTAAAGGTTGGTTTAATACAGGAGATTTAGGCTATGTAGATAAAAAAGGATTTCTATTCTTATGTGGAAGAAAGAAAAGCGTAATAGTATTAAAAAATGGAAAAAATGTATTTCCAGAAGAATTAGAAACAGTTATAAATAGAATTGATGGGGTAAAAGAATCTTTTGTTTATGGCAGACCAGAAGAAGATGATGAGATAGATTTAAAAATATGTGCAAAAATAGTATATGATAAAGAAACCATGAAAGAAATATATGGAATAGAAAATGAACAAGAAATTTCAGATATGATTTGGTCAAAAATTAAAGAAATTAATAAAACAATGCCATCATACAAATACATAAAAGAAATAACTATAACAGAAGAAGAATTAATAAAGACAACAACACAGAAAATTAAAAGACATGAAGAAATGAAAAAAATATAAAAAAATACACAAAAAACTTGATTTTTTCTTAAAAATGTAGTATAAATATAAAAGGAAACTTGAATAATAACATATAAGGAGAAATGAAAGATGAAATTAAAGAAAAAAGAATTAATAATTAGTGTAATTATGTTGATAGTTTTTTTAGTTGCAGGACTTAACTTAGCTGTACTAGCGACATCAGATGATGGATCACAAAACATATTATTCCCACCAGCTAACAATAGCCTTAATAATAACCTAAATATTATAACACCAGGAAATAATACTACCGACGATGAAAATACTGGTAATAGTATAAATATTCCAATTAAAGATGGAGAACTTAATGAAAATACAAATACACCAACAGAAGTTCCAAACACAGGTTTAGAAGATTTACCTTGGGTAATAATAGGAATTTGTGCTGTATCAGCAATATTTGCTTATAAAAAAATAAAAGAATATAAAGAAGATTAATAATAAAAATAGGTGGGATTATCCTACCTATTTTGTTTTGCTTTAATTATTAACCTTTTCTTATTAGAATTATTACAGGTAATTAAAGTAATCTCTTTAATAGATTCATTTTGTTTAATACAAGAAGTATCAGAAGCAACAGTTTCAAATTTATCATAAATTTTGTAAGCAACATAGCTACCATCTAAATTATAAACTTTAATAATATCATTAATTTCTAAAAACTTTAGATTACTAAAAAGTTCATTATTATCGTAATTATGCCCAGCAATACAAAAGTTCCCATAATCATTTAAATTACCCCCATAAAATTTACAAGGTGCAATTTCTAAAAAATCGTCGGTAGTTTTTGAAAGAATAGGATATCTTAAATTTATTTTTTCTATTTGTATAATACCTAAAACATCAGCACTTTCCCCATTTTCTAAGATTACATTAGGTAATACTACAGGAGCATTTATAGAATATAAACGTTGAATATCATATACTCCCAGGATATTTTTAGAAACTTTTTCTTTCTTCAAAAGTCTAAAATATAAAAACATATAATATGAAATAAATATTATAAATGCGAATAAAGAAAATATAAATAAAGATTTATATATTTTTTTCTTTTTTATTTGATTATTCTTATAGGAAATTATATTGCTTTCTACCTTTTCAGGATATATAATCTGGTTCATATAATTAAGTATGTGTAAAAAGCTGCAAAAAATGCTTGCAATAATTTTCCAACAAAATAAGGTTTAATGGAAATATTTGCTTTTGAAGTAATACTCAATACTTGTAAGAGTACGGAAAATCCGCCGAATCCTAAAACAAATGAGCAAATAACTAATTTAAAACTAATACTTAGAGAACTAAGTTCACAAATAAAAGAAAGTCCATTTGTAACCTCTATAAATCCTGTAAGTAAACTCAAGCTCAATTCTTCCGGAATATGTAAAACACTTAATACATGAGAGGATAGAACATGTAAAATATGGCTGGTATTAAGCATAGAAATAATTATTGAAAATAGAACAACAAAACCTCCAATCATAAGTATAGTATTTATAGAACTTATAATACTTTTGGATAAAACTTCGCCTAGATTACAAAAAGCAAGAGAGTTGTTTTCAATTGAATATGTTGCATCTCGAAAATGCTTTTCTTTAGATTTACCCCACCATCTAAACAAAAAACCAACAGTAAGACAACTTAAAAGATGAGTAAAAAATAAGATTAATCCAATAGATGAATTATAAAAAAGCCCAATACCAACAGTACCAACAATAAACAAAGGGCCAGAATTATTTGTAAAAGCAATTAATCTCTCAGCTTCTACTTTATTACAAAGCTTGTTTTCCTTTAAATTAGCAACAATCTTAGCACCAACAGGATAGCCACTAATAATTCCCATAAGTAAAGCAAATGCACCTTCTCCAGGAACATTAAATATAGGACGCATAAATCTATTTAATAATTTTCCACACATAGGAATAACATTAGTATAACCTAAAAGTTCAGTAGCAATAAAAAAAGGCAGAAGAGAAGGGAGAACAGAATTTGCCCATAAAGAAAGGCCAGACTTTGCAGCTGCTAAATTATTCTTGGAAAAAACAAGCAAAAATAAAATAAACATACAAATAAGACTAGGCAAAACTAAAGACTTTATCTTAAAAACAATACATTTAAACTTTCTCATACAAACAAGCTCCTTTTATTAATGTATATTATAAAAAAGGATAAATATACCGTCTATTATTGTAGTACCTAAAAAAAGCAAATTTTAGAAATTAAATTCCTAAAATTTGCTTTGCTCTTTTTATATCTTCATCATTTGCACATCTAACATCTTTTAAAGGATATTTTAAGCCTAATTTTTCCCATTTATAAACTCCCATATTATGATATGGATGTAGTTCAATTTTTTGAACAGTTTTTAGAGAATGTAGAAAATCCTTTAGTTTTATTAAATCTTCTTCATTATCAGTAATTCCTGGAATTATAACTTGTCTAATCCAAATTGGAATGTTATTGTCACTTAGGTATTTTGCAAACTCTAATTCTAATTTGTTAGAAAAACCAACTAAATCCTTACATTTCTCATCATCAATATGTTTTATATCTAATAAAACTAAATCAGTCAAATCTAATACTTTCTTAATTTCTGGAGTTATAGGAAACATACCAGATGTATCTAATGCGATATGAAAACCTAGTTTTTTTAATTCACTAAATAGAGAAATTAAAAATTTAGGCTGAAGTAAAGGCTCACCACCAGTAGCAGTAACTCCACCACCAGAAAATTCAATGTATTCTTTATATTTATTTATATCTTCAACTAATTCTGAAACAGTAATTTTGGTACCTATTGAAGTATCCCAAGTATCTCTATTATGGCAGTACTTACATTTTAAATGACAACCTTGAAAAAATATTACAAATCTAATTCCTGGTCCATCAACTGTGCCAAATGTTTCAATTGAATGAATTCTTCCAGTCAAATTTTCCACAAATATCATCCTCCATAAATAGTAATAATATAGGCGGGTTTTACAGCCCGCCCATTAGTTAAAATAAATTACATCTTTTCTTGAATAGTACGGTGAATAACATCTAATTGTTGCTCTCTTGTTAATTTTACAAAGTTAACTGCATATCCAGAAACTCTTATTGTAAGTTGTGGATATTTTTCAGGATGATCCATAGCATCTAATAATAATGCTCTGTCAAATACATTTACATTAATATGATGACTACGTTTTGCAAAATATCCATCTAATAATGAAGTTAAATTGTTAATTCTTTCTTCTTCATCTTTACCCAATGTTTTTGGAGTAATAGAGAAAGTATAAGAAATACCATCTTCTGAATATGTGTAAGGCAACTTAGCTATAGTATTTAATACAGCAAGAGCACCATGAGTATCTCTACCATGTAATGGATTAGCACCAGGACCAAAAGGTTCACCAGAACGTCTACCATCAGGAGTATTACCTGTATTTTTACCATAAACAACATTTGATGTTATAGTAAGGATTGATAAAGTTGGTTTAGAATTTCTATATGTTTTTTGTTTTTTAAGTTTATGAATAAATCTCTTAACAACATCAATAGCTATATCATCAACTCTGTCATCATCATTACCATATTTAGGGAAATCTCCTTCAACTTTGTAATCTACAGCTAAACCGGTTTCATCTCTAATTACTTTAACTTTAGCATATTTTATAGCTGAAAGTGAATCTGCAACAACAGATAATCCAGCGATACCACAAGCCATGGTTCTTAAAATATCTTGATCATGTAAAGCCATTTCTAACTTTTCATAAGAATATTTATCATGCATATAGTGAATTATATTTAAAGCGTTTATATAAACTCTTGCAACCCAATCCATCATATTATCAAATTTTTCCATAACTTCATCATAATCTAAGTATTCAGAACGTATTGGTTCAAATTTTGAAGCTACTTGTTTACCAGATATTTCATCTCTACCACCATTAATTGCATACAATAGAGTTTTTGCTAAATTACATCTAGCACCAAAGAATTGCATTTGCTTACCAGTTCTCATGGCTGAAACACAGCAAGCTATTGAATAATCATCACCCCAGAATTCTCTCATTAAATCGTCATTCTCATATTGAATAGAAGATGTTTCAATAGATAGTTTTGTACAATATTTTTTGAATCCTTCTGGTAATCTTGTAGACCAAAGAACTGTCATATTTGGTTCTGGAGCAGGACCTAAGTTTACTAATGAATGCAACATTCTAAAAGAGTTTTTAGTAACTAAAGTTCTTCCATCAATACCCATACCACCAATTGATTCAGTTACCCAAACAGGGTCTCCACTAAATAATTCATTGTATTCAGGTGTTCTTAAGAATCTTATTAATCTTAATTTCATAATAAAGTGGTCCATTAATTCTTGTGCTTCTTCTTCAGTTAAAACACCGTTTCTAATATCTCTTTCGATGTAAATATCTAAGAAAGTAGATGTTCTACCTAAGCTCATAGCTGCACCATTTTGTTCTTTTGTAGAACCTAAATATCCAAAATATAACCATTGAATAGCTTCTTTAGCATTAGCAGCTGGGCGAGAAATATCAAAACCGTATTCAGAAGCCATAACTTTTAATTCATTTAATGCATCTATTTGGTCATGTACTTCTTCTCTATCTCTAACAGTTTCTTCATGTATAGAAGGAACTTCTAAAGATTGCATAACTTCTTTTTTATCTTCAATTAGTGCATCTACACCATATAAAGCAATTCTTCTATAATCTCCTATAATTCTTCCTCTACCATATCCATCTGGAAGACCAGTAATAATGTGAGAACTTCTAGCCGCCCTAATTTCAGGTGTATAGGCTGCAAAAACACCATCATTATGAGTTCTTCTGTAGTTTTTAAATATAGTTTCAACCTCTGGAGATAGTTTTACATCTATTGCTTCACAAGATTTTTCAACAATTCTAATACCACCATTAGGCATTATAGCTCTTTTAAGAGGTTTATCAGTTTGTAAACCAACTATTTGCTCAAGATCTTTATTAATATATCCTGCTGGATGACTTGATATTGTAGAAACAGTATCAGCATCAACTTCAAGAACACCACCTTTAGATTCTTTTTCTTTTTTATATAAATCTAAAATTGTGTCCCATAATTTTTTTGTTCTTTCTGTAGGTCCAGCTAAAAAATCAGCATTTCCTTCATAAGGTGTATAATTTTTTTGAATGAAATTTCTAACATTAATTTCATGTCTCCATTCTCCACCTTTAAAATCTTTCCATTCATCAAAATTCATAAAATTAATCACTCCTTTTCTTTCACATTTATTATGATACCACAAAACCACATATTTTACAACGAGTTTATAAAAAAAAACAAAAAGCTTGTAAAATTTACAGAAAAATAGTATAATAGACAAGTATTTAAATTTAAAAAGGAGAAATAATATGGAAGAAGAAAAAAAATTAAAAGTTCTAATAAGTGAAGAAGAACTAAATGCTAGAATTAAAGAATTAGCAAAACAAATTTATGAAGATTATCATGGACAGGAGATAACATTTATATGTATCTTAAAAGGTTCAATATTTTTTACAGTAGAACTTGCAAAAAGAATACCAAGTGATATCAATTTTGAATTTATCAGAGTTTCAAGCTATCATGGGGAAAATAGTACTGGAGTAATAAAGATGAAGGTAGACTTGCAAGGAGATATAAAAGGTAAAGATGTAATTATAATTGAAGACATAGTAGATACAGGAAGAACATTATCATATTTAAAAGAATATTTAAAAAGTAAAGAACCAAAGAGTTTAAAAGTATGTTCATTATTGGACAAAAAAGAAAGAAGAGTATGCGAAATGGAAGCAGACTATGTAGGATTTGATATCCCAGATAAATTTGTTTTAGGTTATGGATTAGATGTAGATGAAAAATATAGAAATCTTCCATATATAGGATATTATGACAATGTTTAATATTAATGAAGAATTAAAAAAACTCCCATCTAAACCGGGAGTTTATATTATGAAAGATAAAAATGATAATATTATATATGTAGGGAAAGCAGTATCTTTAAAAAATAGGGTTACTCAGTATTTTAGAAAAACAAACAAAACTACTAGAATAGAAAAAATGGTTTCATTAATAGACCATTTTGAATATATAGTAACAGACAATGAAGCAGAGGCTTTAATACTTGAATGTAATCTTATAAAAAAGAACATGCCTAAATTTAATGTGCTTTTAAAAGATGATAAAACATATCCATATATAAAAATAGATATAAAATCAGATTATCCAAATGTATTTTATACCAGAACAATAAAAAATGATGGTGCCAAATACTTTGGACCTTATGCAAATCCAGGTGCAGCGAAGGAAATGATAAATTTCATAAAAGAGAGATTTCAAATAAGGCAATGTAGAGTATTTAAATCAAATAAAAGAGCATGTTTAAATTATCATATAAAAAGATGTTTAGCACCATGTGTAAACTATGTTTCAAAGGAAGAATATAGAAAACAAATAGACCAGATTATTATGCTTTTAGAGGGTAGAACAGATGCAATAATAAAAGAACTAGAAAATGAAATGAAAATCTCTGCCCAAAAACAAGAATATGAAAAAGCAGCAATGTTAAGAGACAAAAAAGTAGCAATAGAAAGAATCTCATTAAAACAAAAAGTCTCAAATATAAATGAAAAAGCAATAGATGTAATAGGTGTATATAAAAACGAGCTTTCTGTTTGTGTAGAAATATTCTTTGTTAGAAATAGCAAAATGATAGGAAGAGAACATTACTTTTTAAACAATATGCAAGGAGAAGAAATTTCTACAATTCTTTCCGATTTTGTAAAACAATATTATATGCAAAAAGAGGAATTTCCAAGCAAAATAATGTTACAAGAAGATATTGAAGATAGAAACATAATAGAACATTTATTAGAGCAAAAAGCAGGAAAAAAAGTAGAATTTCGAATTCCACAAAAAGGTGAAAAATTAAGATTTATAGAAATGGCAATTAATAATGCAAAAATAACCTTAGAAAACAAAACAAAAGATAAACAAGATTTAGTACTAAATTTAAAACAAGTATTGAATTTACAAAAACTGCCAAGAAAAATAGAATGTTATGACATATCTAACATATCAGGGGATTACATGGTGGCAGGCATGTGTGTAGCAATAGATGGAGTTATAAAAAGAAACTTAGCAAGAAGATTTAAAATAAAAACAGTGTTTACCCAAGATGACCCAAGATGTTTAGAAGAAGTTGTAACAAGAAGGATAAAACACTCAATAGAAAATCCAAAAGGAGGTTTTGGAGAACTTCCAAATGTAATATTTGCAGATGGTGGCATAACACAAATAAGAGCAATAAAAAGAGCAATAGACAAGTATAATGTAGATATTCCAGTGTTTGGGATGGTTAAAGATGATAAACATAGAAGCAAAAACTTAATAGATGAAAATAGAAACATCATAAAATTAACAGAAGAACAAATGAACTTTATAACAAGACTGCAAGACGAAGTCCATAGTGTTGCAATAGAATATAATAGAAAATTAAGAGAAAAAGACACAAGTAAATCTATGTTAGATAGAATTCCAGGAATTGGAAAGAAAAGAAAACAAGAGCTATTAAAAAAATTTGGTAGCATAGAAGGTATAAAAGAAGCAAGTTTAGAAGAAATAGAAAAAATAAAAGGAATAAATGCAGATTTAGCTAGAAATATCAAAGAATTTTTGGATTAAAAATTATCATATTTGTACTACTTTAAGAATATATTTAAAATATGGGACAAATAGTCTTTAAAAGTTTGCCTAAAATATATATTGGGCAACTTTTAAGAAAGGAGTACATATATGATAGATATTGCAAATGAACAATTTTGGGATGAAAAATTTGAGGAAAAAAAGGAAACAAAATTAAGTTTTGCAAATAAAATTATAATGGTAGGATTAATATTATTTGGAGTATGCACACTAATTAATACAATACTAATATATGCATTTTTTAACCTACTAAATAACTTATAAAGGAGAGGTTCAAATTGAACATAGCAACAAATTGGAAAGATTATGAGATATTAGATATGGCAAATGGAGAAAAATTAGAAAATTGGGGAGGATATACCCTAGTTCGTCCAGACCCACAAATTATTTGGAAAAATAAGAGTTTTCCAGACAAATGGAAGAATGCAAATGCTACATATAAGAGAAGTAAAACAGGAGGAGGTGCATGGAGTTACAGAACTAAATTACCAGCTTCTTGGCAAATTAAATATGGAAATTTAGTATTTAATATAAAACCGATGGGATTTAAACATACAGGACTATTCCCAGAACAAGCAGTTAATTGGGATTGGATGATGTATAAAATAAAAAATTCCAGAAGACCAATCAAAGTGCTAAACCTATTTGCATATACAGGAGGAGCAACAGTAGCATGTCTTGCAGCAGGAGCTTCAGTATGCCATGTGGATAGCTCAAAAGGTATGGTAGCTTGGGCAAAAGAAAATGTAATATCATCTAATCTTCAGGATAAACCGGTTAGATATATTGTAGATGATGTTATAAAATTTGTTCAAAGAGAAATAAGAAGGGGAAACACATATGATGCAATAATAATGGATCCACCATCTTATGGAAGAGGTACATCAGGCGAAGTATGGCAATTTGAAGAAAATATTGCAGATTTAGTAGAGCTTTGTACAAAGATACTAAGCAATAAACCATTATTCTTTTTAATAAATTCATATACAACAGGTATTTCACCAGAAGTTTTAAGTAATATTTTAAAGATAAACTTAAATAAGTACAATGGGAAAATAACATCAGGGGAGATTGGATTACCAATGAAATCATCAAATCTATTACTACCATGCGGTATATTTGGAAGATGGGAAAAATAAACTTATGTAAATTTTATGAAATAATCAAAATCCTATATGAAAATAAATTATAAAATTTTCATATAGGATTTTTATATTGTTTATATAAAAAATGAAAATATAAATAAAAGATAATATAAAATAACATCATCGAAAGGGAATTAAGGTGAAAAGATGGTAGATGAAATCTGTAATAGATTAACTCTAAGAATTAAAAAAGAAATACCCGATGTAGATGATGAAAGAGCAGAAGTAATAAATTATGGACTACAATTACTGATAGGCGAAATCCCCAAAACTTTAATAATAATTGGGATAGCTTGGATTTTAGGAGTATTAGACTTAACAATATTAGCACTAATACTAATGTTACCATATAGAACAGCTTCAGGTGGAGTACATTTGAAGACACATATAGGATGTATTGTAGCAACTTCAGTTTTTTACATAGGAAATGCTGTTTTAAGCAAATATATTGTACTTGAAAAAATAGTGCAATATATAATAACAGGAGCAATTTGGTTATTTTCAATGATTATGATTAAGTTATATGCACCAGCAGATACTGAAGCTGTTCCAATTTTAAGAAAAAAAGAAAGAAAAATAAAAAAAGTATTATCATACATAACAATGTCAGTATCACTTATAATAGCATTACTAATTAATAATACAATTATTTCAAATATTTTAATATTTGGAACATTATTTCAAACACTTACTATAACTAGATTTATGTATAAAATAACAGGGAATAGATATGGATATGAAGAATACATAAAAAATGAAAATAATAATTAAATAGGCTACTAAATAACTTTACATACATGAATAAAAAATTAGGAGGTGGTATTATGACAAAATTATTAGCAAAATTAGCAGAAAAATATGCTAAAAACACAAATACAGCATGCTTTTTCTGGTTTGCATGGCACCAACCAAAAATGCCAGCATCATTAATAAAAAAAGATTAATAAAAAATGCCCTAGGTTAATTTCCTAGGCCATTTTTTAATTATCATAAATTTCAAATTGTTGTGTAAAAAAGTCTTCATTTTTAGTAGTAAATAAATCTAAATTAGTATGTTTTCTTAAATATTTGCGAACTTCCCATAATCCTAAACCATGGTTTTTAGAATTTTCATCATTTGCATTATCTTCTTTTGAAGTATAACCTTTTTCAAAAATTCTATCTATATTTATATCTTTATTAATATAAGTATTTTGAATAATAATTAAAATTTTATTTGATTTATCTTTTCTAAAAGTAATATTTATTACTTTATTTTCGCATTTAGAACTAGCCTCAATAGCGTTATCTAAAAGAATTCCTAAAATTCTAGTTAATTCATATGTTTTAATATTTAAATTATTTAAATCTACAAAAACTTCTAAATTTATTTGTATATTAAGTTCTTCAGCTTTATAATATTTATCTGCCAATAAACTATATATAGCAGGATTATTAATAAGTTCAGGATTTAACACAGCTAAATTGTTATTAATTTGACAATCTTTTAACAAATCTCTGTAATATAACTTTAAACCATCTATATTATTAGTAGTAACATACCCACCAATAGCTTGTACAATATTATTAAAATCATGTTTAAAACCTCTAATATTATCATGTAAAGTATTTAAAGTTTTATTATACATTTTTTCTTCTTCTAATAATTGTTCAGTTTGTTCTAATTTACTAGTTCTAAATAGACTATATAAGCTAATAAAGAAGTACACTAATAATACAACTAATGATAAAATAATTATGAGACTTGGAATATAATCAATATATAAAAACTCTACATATGCTTGTAAAAATATTGCTATTATTCCAACAACAAAGTTTATAATTAGTAGATTATAACTAAAATGATCAAATCTATCAAAGAACGTAATATGAAATTTAGTTAATTTCAGTATTATATATACTAAAAATAAAATTGTGTATAAAATAACTGAGTATAATATTTTATGTGCAGGTATAACTGAAACTTCCAAAGAAGTTACATTAAAAACAAAAGTATATATACTAATTAATGGTGTAACAATTAAAAACATCACAGTATATATTGTAATCTCAGCAAGAATAGCCTTTAAAGCATTGGTTTTCAAAATAAAATATATTAGAATAGGAAAAGCCATTATATTTATGAAAGTATTAAATGGACTTGGGATAAAATATGATGTTATAATTGCAACTAATGAATTACATAAAATGTATATTATACCTTGCTTTTTAGAAAAAGATATGTTTAAAAGCGTGGTAAATAATAGTAAAGTCAATGTTAGTTCTATGAAAAGCATAGGTATACTCAAAATATTTAATAAAATTTCATTTTCACTTGTTAACGCATTCCAAATTGTTTGTAAAATTTCCATTTTCAAAAACCTCCAAAAATTTATTCTTATATTTAGCACCTATAGGGCAAAAAGAGTTATGAGAAAACATAACTAGATTATCGCTAGGAATAAAATGAGTAACATTGTTAACATTAATAATGTAAGACTTATGACATCTAACAAAGTTGTCTGGCAGACATGAACATATTTTAGAAAAAGAACTATATGTTTCATACTCATGGGTAGCAGTACAAAAAACTAATTTCATACCGTCTTTTTTTATATAGTCAATATCATCCTGTTTAATAATGATATTGTTAATTCTAATAAACTGATTATATATATTTTTAGTATCTTCAATTAATCTAAGTATAGTTTCCTCTAATCTTTCATCAGTAACAGGTTTCGGCAAATAATCAAATGTTTTATACTTATATGCAATAAGTGCATATTCTAAATGACCAGTAAGAAAAATAATGTAAACATTTTTATTCTTTTTACGTACCATACTTGCAACATCACAGCCCGAAACAGATGATTTTAAATTTATATCTAAAATCAGAACATCTACTGCATTATCCTTTATATAATTAAGAATTTCATCTGATTTTGTAGCTTTAAAAGAAATTTGTGCATCTATATCATTTTTTATAAATATTGTTTCTAAGGTTTTTTCCAATCTATTTAATACTTGAACATTATCATCGCATAAAACAAAATGTAACATATAAAGCACTCCCCAAACAATAAATATCAATATATAAAACTTATTATTCTATTATGTTGAACATGTTATGGCTGTAACGAAAAAAATTTAAAATTTTCACATATAATATAACTCTAAAATGAATAATTTGTCAATAAAAAAATATTAAAAAACAGAAAATAGAACATATATGTAAATATTTATAAAAGTCTAAACATATAAATAATAGACAAAATTATCATATTTCTGTAGTTTGACATTAAATAGTAATAAAAAAATACAAAATTTTAGAAAAATATGGAAAATTTTGGATAAATATGATATAGTGGATCAAAAGTGCTGGGGGTGAAAAAATGAATTGCTTTAATTTAAAAATAACAGTATTACTAAAGCAAGATTTGAGAAATGTAGAAGCATATGAAAAAATTAGTAATCTAATATCATATGCAATGTTAAAAGATAAAAGTTTAAAAGAAACACACGAAAAAAACACATTTAAAAATTACGTATTCTGTAATTTATATCCTGTACATAAAGATGGAATATATAAGCAAAATAGTATTTATTCATTTGATTTAAGAGGTCTTGATTTTATAAAAATCATGAAATTAAAACAAGTTATGACAGATTTGGAGAATGAATATTTTAAAATAATTCTAATTAATTTACAAAATCATGAACAAATAAAAATTAATAAATTAGTTACATTAACTCCGGTAATAATAACAACTCCAAAGGGAGATTATGACATTAAAGATGATATGGATTTAGTAAAAAACAGAATTTTAGCAAACATTCAGAAAAAGTACAAAAATATTTATAATACGCAAGTAGACATTGACTTTATAAAGGCAATCAAAAAGATTAATAGACAGCCAATAAAAATACCGTATAAAAATATAAATATGCTTGGAAACAAATTTGAAATAGAAGTAAAAGATGACCCAATGTCACAAAGTTTAGCATATTTAGCTATATCGGTTGGAATTTTAGAGAAAAACTCAATTGGATTTGGATTTTGCATGGTAAGATAGGAAGTGAAAAGATGACATATGATTTGATAAAAATATTTGGAAAATACTTTCAAGATGAAAAAGTAGTATTAGACTCTTATGAACTTGCTGATGGATATTATTATATTATTGACGAAAACAATAATTTTGAAAAATTACAAATTTTAAATAATGAATCTGATAATTATGAATTAGAAAAATATATAAAAATTAGAGACTTTTATAGTAAATATATTAATTCAAATAAAGCATTAGATACGTCATATAAAGAAAAAATGAATGGTATAGAATATTCTATGCAAAAAAAAATATGTAGTAACAATATATATACTCTGTTTTTCAAAAATAAATATCTAGAAGGACTATTAGAAGAAGATAATAAAGAAGCAATACCAGTAGGAATTTTTAAAAATGGTATAAATAAATATTATGATTCACTCTTAAAGTTAGGAAGTAATTCTAAAGAAGAAATCTTATTAAAAGAAAAATATACAGAAAATGAAACAAAAATATATAAAGAAAAAATGTTAAAAGCATTTGATATAATATATGATGATTTAAAAAATCAAGAAATGCAAAAAGAAAATTGGATAAAAATATTTTTAAAAAAGGATATAGAAGAGTATAAAAGAGTATCTGAAATATATATAAAAATAAAATTGTTTAATACAAACGATAATAATATAGAGATAGATGGAAAAACATATGGATCTAATAACTATAATTATGGACTAAATAGTAAAAAACCATATTTGGAGTTAAAATCGACTAATTATAAAGTAGGTTCATTTGTAAATGATGAAGATATTCAAACACTAAATAATCTATATATATGGTTATATAATAATGCATCAGGAAAGACTATTTTGAAATTACCAGAAGATTGGAGATTTAATGGAATACCTAAAGATGAAGAAGAAATTAGGGACAAAAATACATATATAATAAAAGTTATAGGAAATAATGGAACTGCGAGAATAGATGATTATAGATATGCAAGTAATTATAACACAAAAATAAGAAAATTTATCTGTAAAGATTATTTATCTCAAGAACATAAAATTGTATTTGAAACTGAAAATATATATGCACTAAATTGGTATACAAATAATATCTGGTTTGCTGAAAACGAAAAGAATTCAAAAAATTACATAAAAGATGCATATTATGATTATGATTTAAAAATATCAAAATCAATATTATCAAATTGGAAAAAAGAAATATTAAAACAGTATAATAATTTATTTTTAGAATTATTTGAACAAGAGCAACAAAGTAATTTTCTAAATAAATTAGATGAAATAGCAATAAAAATTATAGAAAATATGTATATAGATAATCTAAAACAGAATAAAAAATATATTTATAATCCAAGAAAAGCATTCAATTTGTGGATAGCATATAAACAATATTTTAATAAAAAAGGAGGAAATGAAGAAATGAGGATAAATAATCTTCAAGAACAATGTGAAAAAATAGTAAATGAAGGACAAAAAATCGAAACAGATGAACAATATTATTATTTAGCTGGACAAGTTGCATATTATTTATTAAGTAGAAGTAAAGCAGATAAACTAACTCAGGATGTAACAGAACCATTTATAAAGGCAAATACAACTAAAAAGTTAAAAAATGAAATAGAGTTTTTATATGAAAAATATAAATATGATATATATTTAAATTATCCTAAATTTAATAATATCATGTCACAAATATTGTTACAAGAACCAGAAGATAAAATCAAAAACAATAAAGAATTAATATTAGCTGGACTATTAGCAAACAACTTATTTTATAATTAGAAAATACAATTTTCTAATTATAAAATTAACATTGCACACAATTTTACTAACATAAATTGGTGTATGAGCAAATAAGCAATATGCATATAAACTAAAATAACAAATTATATCATGTTTGTTCTTAATCGCAAACAGAAAAATTTAAATAATGGAGGTAATGAAAATGAATAGAATATATGGAGTAGTAGGAATAAAAAGTATAATGGCAAATTGGAATGCGGATTTTACAGGGAGACCAAAATCAACTTCAAAAGGAGATATATTTGGAAGCGATAAAGCTTTCAAATATCCAATAAAGAAAATGTGGGCAAGTGAAGATAAAAATGCAAAAGTTTTATATGTAAAATCATATAAAACAGATACTAAAGGAAATTTACAAGCAAGAACATTAGCAGAAAGATTTGAACAATTATTTGGAAAAAACGTTAAAGACATAAAAGATAAAAAAGAAATATTAAAATATCTATTTTCAGCAATAGATGTAAAAAATTTTGGAGCAACATTTGCTGAAGGTTCAAATAATATAAGTATTACTGGAGCAGTACAAGTTGGACAAGGATTTAACAAATATGAAGACTCAAATATAGAAATTCAAGATATATTATCACCATTTGTAGATGCTACTAAAAAAGACACTGCACAAAACACGTCAATTGGTAAGAAAATAGTATCAGATGAAGCACACTATTTTTATCCATTTTCAGTAAATCCAGAAAACTATGATATATATACAAATGAGATACAAGACTTACAAGGATATACAAGAGAAGATTATGAAAAATTCAAAAGAGGATGTCTATATGCTGCAACAGCATATAATACAAATAGTAAAATGGGATGTGAAAATGAATTTGCACTTTTCGTAGAATGTAAAGAGAATAGTAAATTATATTTGGCAAATTTAGACCAATATATAAAATTCGAAAAACAAGAAGAAGGAAAAAATGTGATAGATATAAGTAAACTAGAAGAAATATTAGAACAAGAAAAAGTAAAATCACAAATCGAAAAAGTAGAAATTTATTATAATTCTTATACAACAGTTTTAGTAGGAGCAAAAGAGGGAGACATAATAAAAGAATTATTTTAAGAATGGTGGAAAGGAATGATATTAAATATGGAAACTATAAAATTTAACTTAGCAGCTAATATGGCTATTATAAGGAAGCCAGATAGTAATGAAACATATTATACATATAATTTCCCACATAAAATTATGATTTTAGGATTATTAGGTGCAATAATAGGATTAAATGGATATAATTATAATTTATTTCAAAAAAATTTAGGAAGAAAAGTAAATGGAAATCCAGAATTTTATGAAAAGCTAAAAAATTTAAAAATTGCAATAGTACCAAATTTAGGCAAAGAAAACTTTCCTAGAAAAATCCAAGTATTTAATAATTCAGTAGGATATGCATCAAATGAAACAGGAAATAATTTAATAGTTAAAGAACAATGGCTAGAAAAACCAAGTTGGACAATTTATATATTAGAAGATGAAAGCGAAGAATATAAAAAAATAAAAGATTATCTTATAAACAAAAAATGTGAGTATATCCCATATATAGGAAAAAATGACCATTTTGCTGACATAAAAAATATAACAGTGGAAACAACAGAACAATCAAACGAAAAAATAAATAAAATAGATAGTCTATATGACCAAAAAATAGCTAATATAAAAGATGACTTATTTGAAGAGATATTAGGATTCGAAATGATAGAAAACAGAAAATATTTTTTATATAAAGAAGTATTGCCAATAAGCTTGAATGAAAAAATAGGATATGATGAGTATAAAGAATTTGTTTATACTAATCAAGAACTAGACATAAAAAATATTTCAAATATCTATAAAATAAATAATCAAAATATATATTATTTTTAATATAGAAAGGTAAATATGAAAAATAGTTTTATAGAAAATATTATGAAAAATTTAAATCATACATATTATGCACATACAAAAGCCAGTAGTCAAAAGGAATTATTGGCTTCACACCTAGAATTAACATATAGTTATTATGAGAAAATGGAAAAAGATAAAAAATTAGACATAATAGTCAAAAATATAATAAAAAAAACTTTTAGGACAGTTAATGATAAAGTAGTAGACAAAATTTATGATTTATTTAAACAAGCCATATATTATCATGATGTAGGAAAAATAAATCCATTATTTCAAAAAAACAAGATGAATAATGATTTAAATGTAGAAACAGATAATGTAGATGACACACATTCTGCATTATCAGCTAGAATATATATTGATTCTGTAATACAAGAAATCAAGGAAGATACTGTACATGATTCAATAGAAAAAATTATTATTTTATATATTGGATATTATTTTGGCTATATAATATCAAGACATCACTCTAAACTAGAGAGTATTGGAGAACTGTTAGATAGCATAAAAAACAAATATATTCCAGAGATTCCTGAACCATTAAGTGCATGTTATGAAAATAATTTGAATTATGAAAAAATTCAAAAAGTGATGGAAAAATCACAGGTTGAAGAAATAAATTTATATATTTTGTGTAAATTGCTATATTCATGTATTATAATAGCCGATTTCTATGCAACATATGACTTTATGTCGGGAAAACAAGTAGAGTTTGAATTAGAAAAAAATAATGAATTATTTAATAAATATGAACAATCTAGTTTAATAAAAAATATAAGAAAATATACAAACAAGCAAGTTGAATTAGAAGAAATCAATAGTTTAAGAAGTGATATATTTTTAGAAGCGGAAGAAACTTTGAAACAAAATTTAGATAAAAATATATTTTATTTAGAAGCTCCAACAGGTTCAGGAAAGACAAATATAGCAATAAATTTAGCAAGAATATTATATAAAAATGACGAAAAAATTACATCAATACATTATATTTTTCCATTTAACAATATTATAGAGCAAACTGATAATACATTTCAAAAATACTTTTATAAGTATAATGATTATATTGTAGTAAATTCAATTTCTTCTATTGATGGAGACAAAAATGAAAATCCAGATTATGATGAATTATATATAAAATATATATTTAACCAATATCCAATAGTAATAACATCTCATATAAATTTATTTAGTACACTATTCGGCACAGGAAAAGAAAACAATTATAACTTGTACAATTATATAAATAGCGTAGTGATTTTAGATGAAATACAAGCATATTCTAATAGTATTTGGAGAGAAATGATAGAAATGTTTGATAAGTATTCCGAATTATTAAATATCAAATTTATTATAATGTCAGCAACATTACCGAGACTAGACAACTTATTAAATAGGACTATATCAAACTTTTGCTCATTAATAAATAATGTAAAAAAATACTATAATAACTCTTGTTTTAAAAATAGAGTAAAATTAAATTATACTTTATTATCTGAAAACTTAACAATGGAAAAATTAATAGAGGAGATTTCAAAACATAAAGATAAGAAAGTTTTAATTGAATGCATAAAAAAAGATACAGCAGAAAGCTTGTATGAAAAATTAAAACAGCAATTAGATAATGTATATATTATGACAGGTGATGATAATAAATATTTTAGGGAAAAAATTATAGAAAAAACAAGAAGCAGTCAATCAATGTTTTTAGTTGCAACACAAACTATTGAAGCAGGAGTGGATATTGATATGGACATTGGTTTTAAAGATGTATCATTTTTAGACGGTGAAGAGCAATTCATAGGGAGAATCAATAGGTCAAATAAGAAAAAAGACTGCAAAGTATATTTTTTTAATTTAGATGATGCAAGAATTATTTATAAAAAAGACAAAAGAATAGGATATGGATTAGATAAAGAAGAAAGTAGGCAGTGGTTAGAAAATAAAAACTTTGATTTGTTTTATGAAAAAGTGTTAAATAGAATAAAAGAAGAAACGGAAAAACATACAGAAAATAATTTTGAAGAATTCAAAAAAGCTTGTGAATTTATAAATTATAAAAGAATCGAAGCAAAAATGAAATTGATAAAAACTGATGCAGTAGACATTTTTATTAATTATACAATTAATATAGATGGAGAAGAGATAGAAGGTAAAAAAATATTTGAAGAATATAGAAGAATTTATAATGATGAAGAAATTTCATATTCGGAAAGAAAAATAAAATTATCACATATATTAGAAAAATTAAATTTATTTACTTATTCGATACATAAAAATCAGCTTAACCTAATAGAAGGAGAAAAAATTTTAGGATTTTACTATGTAGAAGATGGACAAAAATATATTGAAGATGGAAGATTTTGTAGAAGCAAATATTTAGGAAAAGGAGAAGAATTGTTTTTATGAAAATAACGGGAACAATTATAAATTATTATTTTCATTGTAAAAGACAATGTTATTTGTTTGCGAACAGAATAAATTTAGAAGATAATTCAGAAGATGTAAGAATAGGAAGAGTTTTGCATGAAATAAGAGCGAAAGATAATAAAGATGCCGAAATTAAGTATGAAAATATAGTACTAGACAAAGTTAGTTCAAAATATATAGAGGAATATAAAAAAAGTGATGCTGATACTAAAGCTGCTCGAATGCAATTAATTTTTTATTTAAAACAATTACAAGATAAAGGAATTACAAAAGAAGGAAAGTTAATATATAATGAAAAAAATAAAAAAGATGGAAAGAAAACAGAGATTATAGAATTAGATGATAGTAATATAAACAAATTAAATAAATGCATAGAAGATATAGAACAACTAGTAAATCAAGAAAAAGTCCCTGATGTAGAAAAAGATAAGAAATGTAAAAGATGTGCATATTATGATTACTGCTATTTATAATGAAAAAGGAGAAAATTATGAAAAGTGAAACAAAATATATTTTTTCAAAAGGAGATTTAACAAGACAAGATTTTAGTATAAAATATAAAAATGAAACAGGAAATTTTTATTTACCAATAGAAAAAATCAAAGAAATATATTGCTTTAATGAATTGACACTATCTACAAAATTATTAGATATATTATCAACTGCAGGGATTATTGTACATTTTTTTAATTATCATGAAAATTATATAGGAACCTTTTACCCTAAAAAAGCTTTAATAAGTGGTAGATTAACTGTAAAACAAGCAATCGTATTTGAAAAAAATCGTTTAAATATAGCTAAAGCGATTGTAAGAGGCATTGCAAAAAATATAAGAAGTGTAGTTTACCACTATTATAGACATGGAGTAAAGGAAATGAAAGAATCTATTGATTTTTATAATAAAGATGTAGAGAAATTATTAGAAAATTCAGAAAATATTAAACAAATATTATCAGTAGAAGGAAAAATTTGGGCAACTTTTTATTCTACTTTTAAATATTTTTTACCAGAAGATTTTGTTATAAATAAAAGAGTAAAAAGACCGCCAGATAATCCTATAAATGCATTGATATCTTTTGGAAATACATTATTATATACAAAAACAATATCACAAATTTATAATACACATTTAGAACAATCAATATCATTTTTACATGAACCAAGTGAAGGAAGATTTTCACTTTGTTTAGATCTAAGTGAAGTATTTAAAGTTGTAATTGTGTTTAAAACAATATTTGATTTAGTAAATAATAGAAAAATAAATGTAGAAAAGCATTTTGAAAAAAAAGTAAATTACTCCTTGCTAAATGAGAATGGGAAAAAGATTTTTATAGAAGCTTTTGAAAATAGATTAAACCAAACTTTTGAGCATCCAAAATTAAATAGGAAGATAACATATAAACAAGCTATAAAATTAGATGGATATAAACTAATAAAATATATAATGGAAGGAAAAGAGTTTATACCATTTGATTTAGAAAAGAAGGAGTAGCCATGAAAAAACAAATTAATTACAATTATGTATTTTTGTTTTATGATGTAGAAGAAAGAAGAGTAAACAAAGTTTTTAAAAAATGTAAAAAGTATTTAAATCATTGGCAAAAATCAGTATTTAGAGGACCTTTAACTAATTCAGAAATCTTAGAATTAGAGAATGAATTAAAGCAATTAATAGATAAAAATAAAGATTTTATATCTATCGTTAAAATAATGGATTTTAAAACTATTGGAGAAACTATTTTAGGTAATATTAAAACTAATACAGAAGATATTTTCCTTTAGTTTTCCAAGTAATGTCTCAAAATATGCTGTTTTACAGGATTCTTTTTTTGACATATTACTTGGAAAATATCTAATAAAACACTTCATTTTTCAACAATTATAAGATATTATATACAAAGAAAAATGGCTTCTTGCCTTGATTGAACTTTAACATGAGATGTATTTAAATATTAAATATTCATCAAAAATTATATATTTTACTTTAATTGAACTTTAACATGAGATGTATTTAAATCAAATTAGGATTAAGAATAGATGAAGAAGATCAAATTGAACTTTAACATGAGATGTATTTAAATTTTACAAAATGTTTACTACTTGCTGGTGTATTATATATTGAACTTTAACATGAGATGTATTTAAATAGGAGCATTTGCATTGTTTCTTTCATCTTTTTTTTCATTGAACTTTAACATGAGATGTATTTAAATCAAATAATACAAAAAAAGAAAAAAAAGATGAAAGAATTGAACTTTAACATGAGATGTATTTAAATTATATTAGTGAAGAACATAAACAAATCATAAGTAAAATTGAACTTTAACATGAGATGTATTTAAATTTTGTTACTTGCTTATTTTCTATTAAATAGTTCCAATTGAACTTTAACATGAGATGTATTTAAATGCTTTTGATAAGTCTTTTCCATGTATTCCTCCGCCATTGAACTTTAACATGAGATGTATTTAAATTTTAGAAGTAGAAATAATTATGCAGAAGATGTTATATTGAACTTTAACATGAGATGTATTTAAATTTTATAAACGTTTCCCCTAGCCATTCTTTTGGCACATTGAACTTTAACATGAGATGTATTTAAATATGCTATAAATAAAATTATTCCTAATGTTTCTACCATTGAACTTTAACATGAGATGTATTTAAATGGAATAGCAAGCAAATACGGAACAACATGGCAAAAGATTGAACTTTAACATGAGATGTATTTAAATAGAAGAGGAAGAAAGCCAAGCAAATTATAAATATGAATTGAACTTTAACATGAGATGTATTTAAATAATAGTAGGATATTGCATAGTGAATAAAAAATATAAATTGAACTTTAACATGAGATGTATTTAAATAATTAGTTTGGGAAGCAATATTCTTTTAGATACACATTGAACTTTAACATGAGATGTATTTAAATAAAAAAGTGCGAAAAAGATGTAGGAGGGTTATTGAATTGAACTTTAACATGAGATGTATTTAAATTTTTTCACATCTTCTTTTAATGCTTCTAACATTTCATTGAACTTTAACATGAGATGTATTTAAATTTTTTCACATCTTCTTTTAATGCTTCTAACATTTCATTGAACTTTAA
>CALXPS010000004.1 GCA_944390405.1 uncultured Clostridia bacterium
TTTACGCACTTAAAACTTAGTTATACCAACTAGTTTAAGTGCGTATTTCCATTATTTTACTGTAAAATTCAGGATATTAATACAATTGCAGGGTAATTTCGCTATATACCAGTCTCTCTGCGAACTTTAATTCTTTATTATATCTTACTCCTGCTGGGATAATTGCATAATAATTAGCTTGCATCTTTTCATTCATCTTTAGATTCGCTCCTTTTCCCTGTCAATATTATTGCATATATAAATAATCCTAATATAAATTGCCACATTTTCATCAACTCCTTTTCCATTTTGTTCCCCAAAAAAAAAACTGCTGCAAAAAACAGTTTTTTATAAGGTGTTTATAATCAATTTTTATTTATTTTTCAATACTTTCATTTGGTGTCTAAATTGTACACACTATGACTGTTGTGTAGCTATGGCTGAACACATTGCAGGTAGCCAAGAATTGTTTGTTGAACAAATGAATAAACGTGCTAAAGAACTTGGAATGAATGATACTACATTTAAAAATTGTCATGGATTAGATGAAAAAGGTCATGTTACATCTAGTTATGATATTGCACTTATGTCCAGAGAACTTATGTTAAATCACCCTTCTATTACAAATTACACTACAATTTGGATGGATACTTTAAGAAATGGTGAATCTCAGCTCGTAAACACTAATAAACTCCTTCGAAATTATGAAGGTTGTACTGGTTTAAAAACAGGTTCTACATCTACAGCTCTATTTAATCTTTCTGCAACTGCTACTAGAAATGATTTATCATTAATTGCAGTAATTATGCGTGCTGATACCAGTAACATTCGTTTTGCTGAAGCTAAAACATTATTAGACTATGGATTCAGTAATTTTGAGTACATGAAATATAGTAATAAGGGAGATATAGCTAAAAATGTACTAATTAATAAAGGCACTTCAGATAGTTTAGATGTAATATTTGAAAGCAATGCAGGTAGCTTAATTCCTAAAGGTCAATCTGCAAATGTTACAACAACAGTTGTATTGCCCGAAATATTAGAAGCACCAATTAATAAAGGAGATAAAGTTGGAGAAGTAATTTTTACTTTAAATGATGAAACTCTTGGCAAAGTAAATTTAGTTGCTAATGATACGGTAAAAAAATTAAATCTCGGCAATATGATTGCTTATGTGGTGGAACATTGGTTTACATTATTGAGATAATCTTGGAACTACACAGAAATAACAATCTATGAATGAAAATTCATGGATTGTTATTTTTGCCTCATTTTCCACTTTTTTCCACTCTAAATAGGTTTATCTGTTATTATGTCGTAAATTATATTTGTAAGGAGGTAATTTTTTAATTTAAAAGAGGATTAGTTATTTCTTATAGCTATCTGTAATTTTTTAAAGAAAGGGATGATATTTTTTATGAATAAAAAAGCTTTAATTATATTATTTTTTATTTTATTTGTAATTATTTGTTCATCTATTGTTTTCGCAAATTTTATTGCTCGAGAAGAAAAAGTACCTGAGAAATTAGATTTGAGTGGAACAGTCTCAATGCAAGATTCATATGTAAAATTATCTACTAAAGATATAAATAATGAACAATATGTAAAAATAGCCAATGCTTCGCTAGATGATCTTCCATTAACTGATAAACAATTTGACTTATCAAATGTAAATGTTTCTGCATATAAAGATAATGTAAATTCTTTAACAGAAATTGTTCTCCTAAACGATGATATGAAGGTTTCTCTTAATGGTGAAACTGGTGAACTAATTTCTTATCTAAAAAAGAATTCAAAATGTCCAAAAAATACTTTGTCAGAATCTGTTATTAAGAATAAGGCTTTAGAATTATTTAATAACTTTACAGAATCAAATGAATATGAGCTTTCTTTTTTAGAGCCTTTTGACGATGAACTTTATATTGCCAAGTTTTTCAAAAAATACGGTGAATTTACAAATCCCGGAGAGCGCATAACTTTAAGTTTTTCTCCAGAGACTTCAGAAATTATATCTTTTTCAAAGACTTCTGTGCCATTTGCTAATAATGAAGTTAAAATAACCGAAGATAAAGCAAGCGAAATCGCTATTCAATATATGGATGATAGTAGTGCAACAGACATGACAGTGTCTTTGGAAATAGTTACTCCTAATTATGGACTAAATAAACCTTTAATGAATACTTTCTTATATAAAAATTCAAATCAGACTCGTTTGGCTTATGTTTTCAGGTTTAATAATGATGCTAAAACTGAAATTTATATAGATTGTACGACAGGAACTACAATTGGAACAAACGGAATATTAGGAGGTGAATTTTAATGAGAAAAAAAGTTATATCCTCTATCTTTATTTTCTTACTAGTACTTTGTTCCTTACATATTTCTAGTTTTGCAGGTGTAGATCAGGTAAAATTATTTTTATCTACAGATTTTACAAGCACTTCATTTGGTTCACAAGCAACAAACTATGCTGCTGACACATTTGAAAAATTAGGCTACGACATACAACGTCCTTCAATTCCTCTTCGTTACTTTGTTACCAATTCTAAATCTGTTGTTATGGATTATATTAGAGGAACTGGAGATAATTATGCATTTTTTGTATTTGCACATGGCAATGCTGGGCGTTTTACAATGAATGTTAATGATATTAACCAATATATATTTTCTGATGAAATCACTGGAGCTTGGCACCTTGTATTTATAAACAGCTGTAATTCTATGGCCAACACCTCTTTGGCCGAAGCTTTTAGAACTGTAGGTTATAGTAATAGAGCCTCCCTTGGATGGTTCGATATCGTTACAGATGGTGGCTCTGCAGAGTGGTGGGGATATTTTAAAAATTATGCTGGTACAATGAGTTTAAGAGATGCATGTTTGGAAGCAGCTTCTCATTGTCAGCATTCAACTCCAATTAGAATTTTAGGCGATACATCTTGGTATGGATTTGCTTGGGATTAAATAAAAAATTACCTTATTCCTACATGAAATTAGGAATAAGGTAATTTTTATGAATTTAATATAGCCGCTATTTTTTCAATAAATTCCTTTAACTCATCCATATTAGTTTTTTTCCATTTCAAATGCTTTATAACATTCTTTATTATCACCATCTATATATATAAGATTGAATTGTCTAGGCGATGTCTCTAAAATTATATCAATTTCTATATTGCCTTTATAAAATATTCTTAGTACGGAATTTTGTAAATATATTTCTTCTTCGATATTTTCTACTTCTACTGGAACATAATGTACATTATTTTTATCTAGTTGAAAATCTTCAAAAATAGCCTCATTTATTTCAGCTGGAATAGTTATTAAAGCTGTTTTTTCTGATTTCCCCATTTCGCATATATTTTTTCCATTAATTTGATAAATAATACATTCCGGTTTTTCTAACTGCCATTTTATAATTTGTTCTTTCTTTTCTATATTTACTACTTGAATAATTATTCCTATTGCTATTACTAAAATTAATAAAATAATTAGAGTTATTACTATATTTTTATTCATAGTTCTTTTACTTCCTTTCTATATCTTTCATATACTACTCTCATAAAGTATTTGGGTGTAATTCTTTTATGCTTTAGGAAATATTCTTCAAGTTTTTCCTTTTCTGTAAACCTAGTCATTGAGTTTATACTTTTTATTATGCACCACTTAATTTTATTACTATTTTCTAAATTATACTTATTTGCTAACATTTTATATATATTATTTTCCATGTCGACTAAATATTCAGGATTATCTATAATTCTTATCACAGCTTCCATTAAATAGCTAAACCCTTTACTGGATTTATTAAAATCAAATTCATTTAATATATTTTCTATAACTTTTATTTTGTTTCTTCTTTTCCTATTTCCCATTATATTCAAAATATCTTTATATATAGTCTTTATATCTATTGGTTTTAGTAATATACAGCTTATAAATCTATAATATTCTAAGTTCAACTTATTTAATAGTTTTCTCTCACCAGTTATTATTACAACATCTGTGTTTATTTCTTCTAATTCATTTATTTTCTTTAATACTTCTAAACCATTTACTTTTGGCATTTTTAAATCTAATACTAGTATATCAATGGGAGTAGCCTTCATAATGTCTAATGCTTCTTGTCCATTAGTACTTGTAATAATTTGTGCTTTTAAATTTTTCAATTTTTCGCAAAATCCATTTAAGACTTGTATGTCATCTTCAGCAAGCAAAATAGTCGTGTTATTTCCTACCATAAATATCACCTATTTGATTTCTTAACCTACTTATTTCCCGTTTCCATTTGTTGCTCTATCATTCTATTAATTTCATCTAATCTTTTTTCTTCTAAATTTTCTATTAATTCTATAAATGGCTTCAAATTTCCTGTTGTTGCGTATAAGTCTAGTGCATTATAATATTCTAATCTATCTTCTACTTTTATGCTTACAGGTAAATATCCATTGCTCATTAATTGATAGTTCATTATTAGCCTTGATGTCCTTCCATTGCCATCTGGGAAGGGATGTATTTTTACAAATTCTGCATGTGTCCATGCTACAAGTTCTATTGGATCCATTGTTGATATGTTTTGTTTCATCTCTTCATAGAAAAATTTTAATTGATTATACATTTCGTTTGGTGTTGGTGGTGTATGTTTAGCTCCTGTAATAACTACATCAGTATTTCTATAAATTCCTCCTTGCATTATGTTTTCTGTTAATATTTCATGGATATCTTTTATTTTTATTTCATCTAATGTTTCGTTTTGTTCTATACATTTTTTCACATAATCAAATGCTTTGTTATGGTTTATTACTTCATATATTTCTCTTAACTCTTTTCCACCTATTGATATTTTATCCTCTAGTACAGCTTTTGTTTCTATAAGTGTTAATGTGTTTCCTTCTATTGTTGTTGAATTATATGTAAAGTCTATGTCAAATGCTTTGTCTATTTTTTCGCGTAACTCAACACTTAATATGTTTTTGTTTTCATTATAAAATTCTTTCTTTTTTAACAATTCCACTTTTTCCATACACATTACCTTCCTTTATTTTTTTGCTATACTTAAAGTTAAGCTATATGCATTATAGCACTTTTCTTTTGCGAAATTTGTCGAAACTAGTCGTTTTTTTTATTTTCTTATTGTCAATTTTTTGTTCAGTTAAACTTTACATTTTAAATTAAAAATCTCTGTATTTTCAAGCTTTTTATCGGTATAGTTGTAAAGTTTTACTTATAGTTTTTAGCTTTATTTGTTTCTTAATGGTTTACTTTTTTAATAATTTATTGTATAATTATTGTATATTTTTAAAGGAGAATTTTTTATGTATGATATTAATAATATAAATGTTGGAGAAGCCCTTAGAAGCTTTAGAAAAATTAATCGTTTAACTTTAAGTGAAGTTGGTAAAAAACTTAATAGAACAAAGGCAACTATTTCTAAATATGAAAAAAATGAAATAATACCAGATGCAGTAACTTTGCTAAAATTATGTAATGCTTTAAATATCAGTCTTTCTGACTTATTTCCTATAAATGAACATATTAATAAATTTCCTTTTGGAAATAAATTGTATTTGTATTATTTAAAAGATGAGGAAATTATATGTTCTATTATTAATGTATTTA
Organism: uncultured Clostridia bacterium; assembly: GCA_944390405.1. Classification (GTDB taxonomy): domain Bacteria; phylum Bacillota; class Clostridia; order TANB77; family CAG-508; genus UMGS1781. The sequence goes on from CALXPS010000004.1 coordinate 5,596, forward strand.
TAGACAATTACAAATATAAAGCCAAATTATGTAACTACTCTTATGATAATAATCTTGAATATTGCTTAGATGGAGTACTTGAATATGATAGTCCTATTATATCTATTTCTTTGAAAAATAGTACTATTTCAAATGTACCTTTTAAATCTATGCAAATTATTATAAATGCAGAATCTATCAATTCCTTGAAATGTTTTAACTGTTTTGTTATTGATATAACTTCTAGTTTTTCTCCAATTACTAGAAAAGGGATTATTTCTCAAACCCCTATATCTAATATTAGTGAGCATACTGATATATTAACAATCAATAAATCAAAGTCTAAGCAGATTTTTAGTAATAATGAATGGAAATTATAATATATTTATATGAATTCATAGTCCAATAATTCTATTTCATTTGATATAAATTCTATATTATTGTCTATTGGCTTACTTAAATCTGTTGTTAAATATTTTTTATTATCATCAGGAAATACTGTTACTATTTCCTTTGTATTCTTTGCTTTTGCAATCACACTTGCTATCATATTTGCTCCTGATGATATTCCTACTCCAATTCCAAGCTCTAATGCTATTTTTCGTGCCATGTTTATGCTATCATCATCATTTACTAATATTATTTCATCAATAAGTGTTCTATCTACTAATTCTGGAATAAAGTCATCTCCAATTCCTTCTATTTTATGTGTTCCACCTTCCTTATTTTGAGATAGCATTGGCATTTTATCAGGTTCTAAAGCATAAATCTTTATGCTATTGTCTAGTTCTTTTAAGCGTTTCCCTACTCCTGTAAGAGTACCTCCTGTGCCTATTCCTGAAACAAATCCTCCTATTTTTAATCCTAATTTTCTTGTTATTTCTTCTGCTGTAGTTTCATAGTGTGCTAATATATTATTCTTATTCCCAAATTGATTTGCCAAAAAACCTCCATTTTGTTTTGCAAATTCTTGTGCCTTTTCAACTGCTTTTTTAAAGCCTCCTTCTTCTTTTGAAATTAATGTTACTTCTGCATTATACATTTTCATTATGTCAATTCTTTCTTTACTTACCCAATCTGGCATAAATATATTAACTGGGTTTCCAAAGTATGCTCCCATTGCTGCAAGTGAAATTCCAGTATTGCCACTAGTTGCTTCAACTATCATTTGCCCTTTTTGTAAATCACCATTTTCATATGCTTTTTTTATAATATAATATGCAACTCTGTCTTTTATACTTCCTGTTATATTATAAAATTCTAGTTTTGTATAAATATAATTTTCTTCTCCTTTATATTTATATTTTATTTTTATCATTGGGGTATTCCCTATTTTTAATTCCATAATTATCCCTCACTCTACATTAATATATGATATTAATATTTTAAATGATAAAGTAAAAGGATAGGATTATACTAAATTTCCCATCCCTTTGTTTTAATTTATCTACTTTTAGTTTTTTTTGTTGAAGCTCTTTTTTTTGTTGTTTTCTTCTGCTTATTTTCTGTTCCTGGTTTATTCCAAGATATATAATCACATTTTTCTGGATTGTTTTCACATATATAGTAGTTTCTCCTTTTTTTTGTTTTCCTTATTTGCACTTTGCCACCGCATTTTGGGCATGGTTCATCTATTGTTTCTATTAATGGTTTTGCATTTTGACATTCTGGATATCCTGGACATGCTAAAAATTTGCCATATTTACCATATTTTATTACCATCATTCTACCACATTTTTCACATGGTACATCTGATACTTCATATTCTAATTTTACGTGTTCTAGCTCTTTTTCTACTTTTTCTACAACTTGCTCAAATGGGCCATAAAAATCTTTTATAACTTTTTTCCATTCTTCTTTTCCTTCAGCTATCTTATCAAATTGTTCTTCCATTTCTGCTGTAAATTCTACATTAATAACTGCTGGGAAATTTTCTACAAGTAATTTATTTACTATTCTTCCGAGTTCTGTTGGATGAAGTTGTTTTTGTATTTTTTCAATGTATCTTCTTGCAAGTATTGTTGTAATTGTTGGAGAATAAGTACTTGGTCTTCCTATGCCTTTTTCCTCTAATGTTTTAACTAAACTTGCTTCTGTATACCTTGGTGGTGGTTCTGTAAAGCTTTGTTTTGTTTCTAGTTTTTCTTTTTTTAGCTCTTGACCTTCTACTAATGGTGGAATTTTTTCAAATTCTTCTTTTTCTTCAAAATCTGCTGTTTCTACATATAATGTCATAAATCCTTTAAATTTTATTGATTGTCCATTTGCTCTAAAGTTATAGCCCTCTGCTAGTATTTTTACTGCTATTGTATCATATACAGCAGCTGCCATTTGGCTTGCTATAAATCTATTATATATTAATCTATATAGTTTATATTGGTCTGTTGTAAGGCTTGATTTTATTTTTTCTGGTGATAATTCTACATATGTTGGTCTTATTGCTTCATGTGCATCTTGTGCTTCTGATTTTGTTCTATAGTATCTATTTTCATAATATTCTTTCCCATATTCATTTTCTATATACTCTTTTGCCCATTTTCTTGCTTCTTCTGATATTCTAGTTGAGTCTGTTCTCATATAAGTAATTAAACCAACTGTTCCTTTTTCTGGTATTTTTACACCTTCATAAAGTCCTTGTGCTACAGACATCGTTTTTTTAATTGCAAATCCTAATTTTCTTGATGCTTCTTGTTGCATTGTGCTTGTTGTAAATGGTGGTGCAGGTGTCCTTTTCTTTTCTCCTTTTTTTACTTCTTCTACTATATATTTAGCATTTTCTATCTTTTCTAGTATTTCATTTACTTCTTTTTCTGAATGAATATCTACTTTCTTATTATCTTTTCCATAGAATTTTGCTTGGAAAGTTTTTCTGCTTTTTTGGTCTTTTAGATGTGCATATATATTCCAATATTCTTCTGGTACAAAGTTTTCTATTTCTTCTTCTCTTTCTACAATCAATCTTACTGCAACTGATTGAACTCTTCCTGCTGATAATCCTTTTTGTACTTTTTTCCATAATACTGGGCTTATTTTATATCCTACTATTCTATCTAATACTCTTCTTGCTTGCTGTGCATCTGTTAAGTCCATATCTATTTTTCTTGGTTCTTTTATTGCGTTTTTTACCGCTTCTTTTGTAATTTCATTAAATGTTACTCTACAAATTTCATCTGGATTTATTCCTAGAATATATGCTAAGTGCCACGCAATTGCTTCTCCTTCACGGTCAGGGTCAGTTGCAAGATAAATTTTCTTTGCATTTTTTGCATCTTTTTTTAGGCTCTTTATTAAATCTCCTTTTCCTCTAATATTTATATATTGTGGTTCAAATGTTTTTTCATCTACTCCTAATTTAGATTTTGGTAAGTCTCTAATATGTCCCATTGATGCTACAACTTTTGTATTTCCACCCAAGAATTTTTTTATTGTATTTGCCTTTGCAGGTGATTCTACTATTATTAATTTATCTGTCATATAAAATTTCTTTCCTTTCTGATCTAAATTTAATGTGAATAATTTAAATTCTTAAATGCTTTCACTTTAAATCTTTATCTTATGAATTGTATTATTTGTTTAGCTAGCATTTCTTCTTTTCCTGTATATCCATGGTCTGCACCATCTATATATCCTATATCTAATTTATCGTTTTTTATTTTAGATTTTAGAAAAGAAACTAGTTCATCTAAATTTTGTATTACTAATTCGTGTACATTTCCCCATCTTAAAAATAGTGGAATTTGTATATTGTTTAGTTCTTTAAAATCATAATTTTTGTCACTAAATTTAGCAAAATCTATTTTTTCATTATATTTAAAATATCTTAGATATGTTTTTACACTTATTGGATGGTCAAAACTTCCTAACGGCATTAATTCATCTAACTTTCCTTCTTTTTCTTTTGTTTCTGCATATTCCATCATTTCGTCATACTTATTCCCTAGGTCATATTTTTGGCAGTCTGGAATATCTACTAATGATAATAGAATTATTCCTTTTATATTACTTACATTATTTTCTTGTTTTAATTTATTATATCCATAAACTATTTTTGTACACCCCAAGCTGTGCCCTTGTAAATATATGTCATTAAATCCTAATTCTATCATTTTATTTATTGCACCTTTTATATCATAATAACCATCTAGTACATCTTCATATACTGCTCCCCCGTTTAGTAGCTTTTCCCCGTTAGTCTTTCTAGTATATGTCATTAATTCATGCCCTCTGTTATTAAATGCAAAATATGCAATCCCTGCTTCTGATATTGTTTTTGATAGTATATGTTCTCTAGTTTTTAAACAGTTGCTTTGCATACCATGTATTGATATTACAACTTTATTAGTAGGATTATTTGGTGTTTCTAATAACCCTACTAATTCTATATCATCTTCTGTATTAAAATAAATTCTTTCTAACATACTTCCTCCTATTTTTGGCGACGCAAAATCCAATTAGTTTTAGCTTCTACAGGTATATGTAATTTAACTTTTTGTCCTTCTTTTCCTGGATTTACAAAATTAATTTCTTCATTAGTATCTGCATCCCATAATTTATCTATAGTAAATCTATGTGGTGTCACTTTATTTGGTATTATTAGTTCTAGAACATCTCCTACTTGTAATCTGTTCTTTATTTCTATTATACTCTTTTCTTTGTTATATTCCTGCACTTTTCCACCAAATTCATAATTTGGATTATATTGTTTTCCTTCATATTCTTGAAAGTCTTTATTGTTTTTGTCATTAAAATAAAATGTTGTTAGTCCCCTTGTTTTGGTCTTTTCTAATTCTTTTAGATATTTTGTATAATCATATTTTTCTGGATTTGAAATATAATCGTCTATTGCTGCTCTATATGTATTGATGATTGTTGCTAAATAATATTCTGTTTTTAATCTGCCTTCTATTTTTAGGCTATCTACACCCATATCGATTATTTCTGGTAATTCTTTTATTAAACACATATCTTTTGAAGATAAAATATATGTTCCCTGCTCATCTTGTTCTACTGGCATCATATTTCCTGGATTATTTTTTTCTTCTAAATATAGATTATATGCCCACCTACAACTTTGTGCACAATCACCTAAGTTTGCTCCTCTGCTTGCCAAAAAATCACTTAAATGGCATCTTCCTGAATATGCATAGCAAATAGCCCCATGAATAAACATTTCTATCTCTAATTCTTCTGGTTTGTTTTTCATTATTTCTTTTATTTCTTCTTTGTTTAATTCTCTAGCTAGTATTATTCTTTTTGCACCATTATTATACCAGAATTTGCTTGTATGGTAACTTACTGTATTTGCTTGTGTACTTATATGTATTGGTAATTCTGGTGCTACTTTTTTTACTATTTCTACAACTCCACCATCTGATACAATAATTCCATCTGCTTTTAGTTCGTTTAACATTTTTATTTGTTCTATTACATCTTCATACATATAGTCTCTTGCGTATATATTTAATGGTACATGTACTTTTTTATTTAAGCTATGTGCATATTCTATTATTTTTTTTAGTTCATTATTGTCTATTTCTACTCTTGACCTTAATGATAATTTTGATGTTCCACAATATATGGCATCTGCTCCGTATTCAAATGCCACTTTTGCTTTTTCAAATGAACCTGCTGGTGCTAATAATTCTGGTTTTTTCATCTTTCATCCCTTTCTTCTTTATTTTTTAGTTTTAAAAATGGATATAATGCTTTAACAGTTTCTTGCTTACTTAGTATTCTAATTCTATGGTTTTCTACAGTATACATTATTGGCAAATTATGTTCATTAAATTCATTTCTATCATACATTTGTTGAATATCTTCTTTTGTTTCTCCTTTGTATTCCCAATGGTTTGCTGGTCCTGAAACTGAATTTTCTTTTACTTCAAATGTTTTAAATTGGAATTCTACAACTGGAAATTCTTCATATGGTATGCCTATATTCCCTAATCCTTCCCAAATTTTTCTTTTTAAGTCCATTGTTTTATGTAGTGCTTCATAGCCGTTTTTCTTATTGTGCCTACGTTCTTTAGTTACACTTAGTACTTGTTGTAATTCTTCTACTATTTTTCTTAATGCCTCTTTGTTTCCTGCTAATACTTCTATTCCAAATACATCATCTAAAGTTTTATTGTTTATATCATCATTCTTTAATGCAGATTCTGCTGATTTTATTCTTGCATTTATTTTTACGTATTCTGTAAGTTCACCTTCTTCTTGCAACTTTGTTATGCATTTATCAACTAATTTTATTATTTCTACAAATCCACGTTTTTGATTTGTTGTATAATCACTATACAATGAATATTTTTCCATTTCATTTGGTGGAGTTTCTCTTAAACTTAATCTCCATGCACTTTGTTTACTATTCATATTTATCACCACTTTTTATATTTTTTTACTAATAGCAATTCCATCTCCAATATTTAAGATTTCTGTTTGCAAATTTTCATTTTCTTCAAGCTTTTTTAAAAATTCTCTCAGTCCGCGTACTGCCGTTCTTTGTTTATGTTTATTATAATCGCTCATTACATAACCTTTGTATAAAACATTGTCTGCTATTATTATACCATTATTTTCCAACATTCGCAAAGCTTGTTCCAAAAATATTGGGTATTTTCCTTTAGCTGCATCAATAAATACTATATCATATGGTCCTTTCATAGTTGGTAATATTTCTAAAGCATCTCCTATAAATACATGTATTTGTTCTTCTAAATTTAATTCTTTTATATTTTTAATAGCTTCTTTTGCCTTTTCTTCGTCTCTCTCAATAGTATCAATTATTCCATCATTTTGCAAATATTCTGAAAACCTTATTGCTGAATACCCAATTGCTGTCCCTATCTCAAGAATTCTTTTTGGTTTTGCTTGTTCTAATATTTTAGCTACTACTTCTAATGTATCATCCATTATTATTGGTATATGTTCTTTTATTGCTTTTTCTTTTATTGCTCCAATTTTAGTATTTTCCATCTGTAATACCCATCCTTCCTTAGTCATGCTCTTTTTTACATATTTAATTATACTATATAATTACATTTTTTTAAAGCTGTATTAAAATAAATCTTCTATATAATGTTTCAACTATAAAATAGTTGGAAATTATTATATAGAAGATTTATGTTTTGGATGTATTATTACCTATTCTTTTACCAATACATCTGTATTATCTACAAGTAAAGCAAAATATGGTTTTTCTTTGCTTTCTTCTTTTAAAAACAATACAAAATTATCTGTAAAGTTGAAATATCTAGGTTCTTCAAGAGAAGAAGACATGTATATATCTATATAAGCTTCGCTTTTTATATTTCCTCCATAATTATCTAAAGAAAAGTCGACATTTTGCATTGCATATTTTATATATGCACCATTTGCATTTTTAATTGTTTTATTACATAGTTCATCATAATTTATAACTGCTTTAACTTTAATAAATGGTACTTTTAGTTCGTCTTGTTCCCTTATCATAGTTGTTCGTCCATTATATGAATTTGTTTTTTGTTCTAATTCTAAGTAAGTATTTTCAAAATCTGTTACATTATCTGTTCTATATAAAATAACTTCTTCTCCTTCTAGTGTTGCTATTTTTACTGCAAAATCATTGTCTGAATTATAGAATAGTACTGTTACTTGCTCAAATGTTTCTTCTAATGTTGTAGCATCTAATCCAAAATATTTTACTTTTACTTCCGAATTTCCGAAATTATCACTATTTTTTTCTATAAAAGGAGTTTCAAATGTAAAGTTCTTATTTAACATAGAATAGATTAAATATTCATTTGTTGCTTTCCAATCAATATTATTTAAAAATTCACTTTTTGTATTAAATTTGTTTTTTATATCAGTGTCTATTTGTTCTTTTAATTCTGGAGATATCTGACCTTGTGCGATATAATAAGAATTTTCATTTAGCATGTCTTTAGTAAAACTTTGCTTATTTAAATCTTCTGCTAGCTGTGAAGCTCCTTCTTCAAATTCTATCGGATTTCCTAAGCTTTCCATAAGTTCATTCCAAGCAATTTGAAAAGTTCCAACCCAAACTTTGTTTTCATTAATATTTCCAACAGAACCTGCAAAACTTGCATTAAGTTTTGCATTATTTTTCATGTTTTTTATTACAATAGTTGCACATACAATTCCTGAAGTAATAACTCCAACAATTAAGATTATTGATAATAATCTAATAAATTTATTATTTTTCATTTCTATCATTTTTTCATTTATTAATAATTTTTTCAAACTTTTCTTAGCATTATATGCTAAGTTTTTTACTTGTTTTTCTGTTTTATTTAGAATTTGTGCTGTTTCTTTATATGTAAGTCCTTCTATTTGTGTTAGATATATCACAATTTGATAATTTGTTTTTAACTTTTTTATAACTTTTTTTAGTTTGCTTTTTCGTTCATTTGAAAAAATAATCTCTAATAATTTATCTTCAGAAACATCATCAGAAATATTTGATAAATCAATAAACTGCATTTCATGTTTTTTTATATAATTTAATGCTTTTGATTTTGCTATAATATATAAATATGTTTTAAAAGAATAGTTAAACTTATAGTTTTCTTTGTTTTCCAAGATATATAATATAACATCTTGAAATATATCTTCTGCAATATCTACGTTTTTTACATATCTACTAATAAAGTAAATAACATTGTTTTTATATTTGCTAATTAAAAGGTCTAATGCACTTTTTTCTCCATTTAAAAATTTATTATATAATTTCTTATCCTCTTCCATATTTTATCCCCCTATATATAATACAATTTTATAATAAAAAAGTCTAATTTTTTTGGATATTTTTAAAATAATATTAATATATATAAAAATAAGAAGCAAGTTCTAAATAATTTATAACTTACTTCTTAAAAGTTGTTTTCTTAAATATTACGTTGTTTTCTTAGCTCTTGCTGCTAGTCTTTCTCTTGTTTTTGTGTCTAATATTTTCTTTCTTAGTCTTATATTTTTTGGTGTTATTTCTACAAGTTCATCATCTTCTATAAATTCTATTGCTTTTTCTAATGACATTTGTATTGGTGGTACTAGTCTTAATGCATCGTCTGAACCTGAGGCTCTTGTGTTTGTTAGGTGTTTTTCTTTACATACATTTATTGCAATGTCTTCATTTCTTGCATTTAATCCTACTATCATTCCTTCATATACTTCTACACCTGCACCTATAAATAATTCTCCTCTTTCTTGTGCATTATATAGTCCGTATGTTACTGATGTTCCTGGTTCAAATGCAACTAGGACTCCCCTTGTACGAGATTGAACTTCTCCTTTATATGGTTCATATGAATCGAAAATGCTGTTCATTGTTCCTGAACCTTTTGTGTCTGTTAGGAATTCTGTTCTATATCCTATTAATCCTCTTGCTGGTATTTTAAATTCTATTTTTGTATGGCCACCTTCTGCTGGTTCCATATTTACCATTTCTGCTTTTCTTCTACCTAGTTTTTCAATAACTGTTCCTATTGATTCATCTGGTACATTTACTACTAATCTTTCAATTGGTTCGCATTTTACTCCATCTATTTCTTTTATTATAACTTTTGGTCTTGAAACTAGTAGTTCAAATCCTTCTCTTCTCATTGTCTCTATTAAAACTGATAAATGTAGTTCTCCACGTCCACATACTTCAAAACTATCTGCTGAATCTGTTTCTCTTACTCTTAAGCTTACATTTCTTTCTAGCTCTTTGAATAGTCTATCTCTAATGTGTCTTGATGTTACAAATTCTCCTTCTCTTCCTGCTAAAGGTCCATTGTTTACAGAAAATGTCATTGATACTGTTGGTTCATCTATGTCCACAAATGGAATTTTTTCAGGGTTGTTTACATCACATATTGTGTCTCCTATGTTTATATCTGCTATTCCTGATATTTCCACTATATCTCCAGCTTCTGCTTCTGGTACTTCTATCTTTTTTAGTCCCCTATATGTGAATAGTTTTGCAATCTTGCCTTGAATTGTTTTATCATTTTTACATACCGCAACTGTCATTCCTGATTTTATTGTTCCTCTTTCAATTCTTCCTATTGCTAGTCTTCCTAGATAATCATCATAATCAATGTTTGATACTAGCATTTGGCTGGTTCCTTCTATTTCACATTTTGGTGGTTTTATTGTATTTACTATTGTTTCAAATATGCATTGAACATTATCTGATTCTTCATTTAAATTCATTTTTGCTATTCCATTTTTTGCTGAAGCATATATTACTGGAAAGTCTAGTTGATCATCATTTGCATTTAATTCTATAAATAATTCTAATACTTCATCTAATACTTTTTCTGGATTTGCTCCTGGTCTATCTATTTTATTAATTACTACTATTGGTTTTAAATTTAATGATAATGATTTTTTTAGAACTTCTCTTGTTTGAGGCATAGCTCCCTCAAAAGCATCTACTAGTAGTAATACTCCATCTACCATTTTTAAAACTCTTTCTACTTCTCCACCAAAATCAGCATGCCCTGGTGTATCTACAATATTAATTTTTATATCTTTATACATTACTGATGTATTTTTAGCAAGTATTGTTATTCCTCTTTCTTTTTCTAGTTCGTTGGAATCCATTACTCTTTCAGCTACTTGTTCATTTGTTCTGAAAGTTCCACTTTGTTTTAATAAGCTATCTACTAAAGTGGTTTTTCCATGGTCAACGTGTGCAATTATTGCTACATTTCTTATTTTTTCATTATACATTGTTCTTTGTCCTTTCTTTTAATATAGATAAACTTTGAATTTCATGCATTAAGGCAGGACTCTGCCTGCCTTAATACGGAAGTCGGATGTTGGAAATCGGAGGTCGGACTTCTGACCTCCGACCTCTGACCTCTAATTTCCGTCTTATTTTATCTGTTTTGCAACTTCTTCAGCAAAGTTTTCTTCTCTTTTTTGTAAACCTTCTCCTTTTTCAAATCTTACAAATCGTTTTATTTCAGCTCCGTTTTGATTTAACAAATCTTGAACTTTTATATCTGGATTTTTAACAAAAGCTTGGTCTACTAAACAAATTTCTCCATAGAATTTTCCAATTCTTCCTTTTACCATTTTTTCTGCTATTTCTGCTGGTTTTCCTTCATTCATAGCTTGTGCTTTTAATATTTCCATTTCGTGATTTACAACTTCTGCTGGAACTTCTTCTTTATTTAAATATTCTGGTCTTGCTGCTGCAATTTGCATACATACATCTCTCGCAACTTCTGATGTTCCTTTTGCAAATTCAACCATAACACCTATTTTTCCATCACCATGTGTATATGTTTCAATCAATCCATCTGTTTCAAATCTAGCAAATCTTCTTATTGTCATATTTTCACCGATTGTCGCTATTTTATCTGTTAATATATCTTTTATTGTTTTACTTTCATCTTTAAATGATTTTTGTTCTAGTAGTTCTTCTACTGTTGCTGGTTTTTTTACTGCTATATGCTCTGCTGTTTCTGTTACAAATTTTCTAAAATCTTCGTTTTTAGCAACGAAATCTGTTTCTGCATTAACTTCTAATACTACTCCTAGTTTTTTGTCTTCTGCTAAATAGCAGTATACTAAACCTTCTGCTGCAATTCTATCAGATTTTTTTGCAGCTTTTGTTATTCCTCTTTCTCTTAGAAGTTCTGCTGCTTTTTCCATATCCCCATCTGTTTCTGTTAAAACTTTTTTGCAGTCCATCATACCTGCACCTGTTTTTTCTCTTAACTCTTTAACTAAACTTGCTGTAATCATGAGTGTTTCCTCCTTTATTTTATATGGACGAGCACTGCTCGCCCCTACATTACATATCATTTTTTTGAATAAAGCTTATTTATTCTTCGCTTTCTGCAACAACTTCTTCAATACTTTGTGGTTCTTCAGTTGTAGCTTCTGGTTGTGCTTCTTGTTCTGATGCTGTTTCTAATATTTCTCCTTGTTTTCCTTCAATAACTGCATTTGCCATTACATCTGTAATTAATTTTACTGCACGGATTGCGTCATCATTTCCTGGAATTGGATAATCAACATCAACTGGGCTACAGTTTGTATCTACTAGTCCTATAACTGGTATTCCCAATTTTTTAGCTTCTAATACTGCTATTCTTTCATTTTTTGGGTCAACTACAAAAATCGCACCTGGTAGTTTTGTCATTTCTTTTATTCCACCTAAGTTTTTTTCTAATTTTTCCATTTCATTTTTTAATGCTGCTACTTCTTTTTTAGGTAAAACATCAAATGTTCCATCTTCTTGCATTGCTTCTAATTTTTTTAATCTTTCAATTCTTGCTCTAATTGTTTTAAAGTTTGTAAGCATTCCACCTAACCATCTTTGGTCAACATAGAACATTCCACTTTTTTCAGCGGCTTCTTTAACACATTCTTGTGCCTGTTTTTTTGTTCCTACAAATAGTATGTCTTTTCCTTCTTCTGAAAGTTCTTTAACGAATGCATATGCCTCGTCAATTTTTTTAGATGTTTTTTGTAAATCGATTATGTGGATACCATTTCTAGCTTGATAAATGTATTCAGCCATTTTAGGATCCCATCTTTTTGTTTGGTGTCCAAAGTGTACACCTGCTTCAAGTAATTGTTTCATTGCAACTACTGCCATTTTTCATTCCTCCTTGTTATTTTCCTCCGCAAAATCTCTTTGCATTTAAGAACACTTAATATCTAAGCACAATCTTAAACTAAACCTTGCGTGCGTATTTTTCAACTTAAATATTATACCAAAGCTTAAAAACAAAGTCAATACTTTTAGAACGAAAATTTTTCAAATAAAAGTTTTAATTATTTTACGTTCATATTCCGTATATCTTTTTCTTGAATATTGCCATTCAAATTTTTTATTGATAATAATTTATGTTTTATTCTAATTCAAAAGCTCCTGTGTATAGTTGATAGTATTTTCCTTTTTGTTTTATTAGTTCGTTATGGTCTCCTCTTTCTATTATTCTACCATTTTCTAGAACTATTATTGCCTTTGCATTTCTTACTGTTGATAATCTATGTGCTATTACAAATACCGTTCTTCCCTCCATTAATTTATCCATGCCTTCTTGAACTATTTTTTCTGTTCTTGTGTCTATTGAACTTGTTGCTTCATCTAGTATCATTACTGGCGGATCATTTATTGCTGCTCTTGCTATTGATAGCAATTGTCTTTGACCTTGTGATAGATTTGATCCATTTGATGTTAACATTGTATTATATCCTTTTGGTAGTCTCATTATGAAGTCATGTGCATTTGCAAGTTTCGCTGCTGAAATAACTTCTTCATCAGTTGCATTTTCTTTTCCATATTTGATATTTTCTTTTATTGTTCCAGTAAATAAATTTGTATCTTGTAATACTATTCCTAATGATCTTCTTAAATCTGATTTTTTTATCTTGTTAATATTTATTCCATCATACCTAATTTTTCCATCTTCTATATCGTAAAATCTATTTATCAAATTGGTTATTGTTGTTTTCCCTGCTCCTGTTGCTCCAACAAATGCTATTTTTTGCCCTGGTTTTGCATATAGAGATACATCATGTAATACTTCTTTATCTGGCTCATACCCAAAGTCTACATTTATCAATTCTATATAACCTCTCAATTCTTCATATGTTAATGTTCCATCATGATGAGGATGTTTCCATGCCCACATTCCTGTACGCTCTTTTGTTTCTTGTATTTTTCCATCTACTTTTTTAGCATTTACTAATGTTACATATCCTTGGTCTTCTTCTGGTTTTACATCCATTAGTTCAAATATTCTATTTGCTCCAGCAAGTGCCATTACAATTGAGTTAAGTTGGTTTGATATTTGCATAACTGGTTGGTTAAAGCTTTTTGTTAATTGTAAGAATGATGCTATTGCACCTACTGAAAGTAGTCCATTCCAGTTTATTGCTATAAATCCACCTATTATTGCTACTAAAACATATTCTAAGTTTCCTAAGTTGTTTAGCATAGGCATTAGGATGTTTGCATATTTATTCGCTTTTGTTGTATTTTCACATAGTTCTTCATTAATTTTATTAAATTTTTCTTTTGCCTCTTCTTCATAAGTAAATACTTTAACAACTTTTTGTCCGTTTATCATTTCTTCTACAAAACCATTTGCTTTTCCTAGAGTAGCTTGTTGATTTGCAAAGTATTTTGCACTTTTAGAAGCAACTTTTCCTGTTATTTTTAACATTAAAAATACAAATAGTAATATAAATACTGTAAGTGGAATACTTATAGTAAGCATTGCACAAAATACTGCTACTATTGTTACAGTTGATGCCATTAAGTTAGGTAAACTTTGAGATATCATTTGCATTAATGTATCTGTATCGTTTGTATAATGGCTCATTATATCTCCATGTGTGTTAGTATCAAAGTATTTTATAGGGAAACTTTGCATTTTATCGAACATTTCATCTCTTATTGTTTTTAACACACCTTGTGAAACCATTACCATTGTTCTATTGTATAAATATGTTGATACAATACCTACTAAATATATTAATATCATTATTGCAATTGCTTTTAAAAGTCCTGTAAATACTGGATTTTCCATTGATAATAATGGTGTTATATAGTCATCTATTAATGTTTTTAGGAATAGTGAACCTGCAACCCCTGCAATAGAACTAAGGATTATACAAATTATTACTAGAACTAACTGTTTTTTATATCCTTTTGTTATATATCCTAATAGCCTTTTTACAGTTTTCTTTTTGTTTTTTACTTGTTTTGGCTGTGCTATCCCTGTTCTTCTACTAGGTCTCATTCTCTGTTCCTCCTTTTACTTGTGATTCATATACTTCTCTATATATATCATTTGTTTTTAGTAGTTCTTCATGTGTACCTATTCCATTTATTGTGCCATTATCTAATATAATAATTTTATCCGCTTCTTGTACTGATGCTATTCTTTGTGCAATTATTATTTTTGTTGTATTTGGAATTTCTTCTTTAAAAGCTCTTCTAATTAAACTATCCGTTTTTGTATCTACTGCACTTGTAGAATCATCTAATATTAATATTTTTGGTTTTTTTAGTAAAGCTCTTGCTATACATAATCTTTGTCTTTGACCACCAGATACGTTTGTTCCTCCTTGTTCAATATATGTATCATATTTATTTGGAAATTTTTGTATGAATTCATCTGCTTGTGCTAATCTGCACGCTTTTTCTAGTTCTTCATCTGTTGCATTTTTATCTCCCCATCTTAAATTTTCTTTTATTGTTCCTGAAAACAATACATTTTTTTGTAGTACTACTGAAACTGCATTTCTTAATACTTCAAGGTCATATTTTTTAACATTTATTCCACCTACTTCAACACTGCCTTCTGTTGCATCATAAAGCCTTGGAATAAGATTGACTAATGTAGATTTGCCTGAGCCTATTCCGCCAATAATTCCTACTGTTTCACCAGAATTTATTATAAAGTTAATATTTTTCAAACATTCTTTTTTCTTACTGTTTACATAGCTAAATGATACATTTTTAAATTCTATTTTTCCATTTTCTACTTTTTCTATTGGTTTTTTAGGATTTTTTATGTCTGGCTCTTCCTTTAGTACTTCTACAATTCTTTCTGCTGAAGTTCTTGCAATTGTACTCATAACTAAAATCATTGCTAGCATCATTAAGCTTGATAGTATTTGAATACCATATGTAATTAAACTTGTAATTTCTCCTGTTGTTAATTCTGTCATGTGTGTGCTTACAATAATTTTTGCTCCAAACCATGATATTAATATTATTGCCGCATATATCGCAAATTGCATTGTTGGTGATGTTAAAGCCATAATTTTTTGTGCTTTTGTAAAGTCTTTATATATCTCTGTTGATATATTTCCAAATTTTCTTTTTTCTCTTTCTTCTAATAAATATGATTTTACTACTCTTATTCCACTTACATTTTCTTCTACTACATTATTTAGATCATCATATCTTTTAAATACTCTTTCAAATATTGGATGTACTCTGCTCATAATGAAATATAAAGCTATTCCTACAACTGGAATTAGTAGTAAAAATATTAATGATAGCTTCATATTTATTGAAAATGCCATAATTAATGAAAATATAAGCATAAGTGGTGTTCTTACTACAATTCTTGTAATCATCTGAAATGCCATTTGTACGTTTGAAACATCTGTAGTAAGCCTTGTTACTATACTTGCTGTACTAAATTTATCTACATTTGAAAATGAAAATTTTTGTACTTTATAATATAAATCCTTTCTTAAATTTTTTGCAAAACCTGCTGATGCTTTTGAAGCGGTTATACCTGATAGCACACCAAAAACTAATGATAAGATTGAAGCTATTACCAGTGCTACTCCTATTTTTAGTATTTCATTCATTTGACCACTATATATTCCTTTATCTATTAAGTTTGCCATAAGTAGTGGTATAATTACCTCCATTATTACTTCTAGTGTTACTAGCATTGGTGTAACTAATGCTGGTCTTTTATATTCTCTTACTGATTTTCCTAGTGTTTTTATCATGTCAATCATAATTTTCCTCCCATATCTTATTAATATATAATATAATTATTAAAATTTTCTTAAATATTCCAAATATTAATTGTACTTTAATTTTAAATTTTAGTCAATAGATTTTATGTTATTTTGCATATTTTTTCTATTATAGGAAAAACTTATTTTATGAGTAATTTAAAAGATAAGTTAAAAGAATTATTTTTATATGTACCTACTGAAAAATATGATTTTATTTTATCAGAAAATAATGCAACACCGAATGATAAGGATTTATCCACTACTTTTTTGCCAGATGCAGAGATTTTCTCTAGTTTAGCTAAAAACTATGATTATTTAAAAGTACAGTACAATAGTTTAATTAATAGTGATATCATATTACGCCCTTTTGTTATTAACATTTGTGGTAAAACTTATAATGCTTTATTAATTGGTATTGATGGAATGATTTCATCTCCTCTAGTTAATAATTTCTTATTGCGACCTTTGATGGGAACTAATAGTTGTAATAACAATAAAAATTTACGTACTAAAAATGGCATTGAGTTTAAAAAGATTAAGAAAGTAAATGTTGCAGACTATATTTTTGATAAGCTTTTACCTCAAAATACTGTAAAAAAGGTTAGTAAATTTTCTGAAGTTTCTAATAGTGTTAATAGTGGCGATTGTGCTCTTTTTGTTGATACTCTTAATATTGCCTTTGTTGTAGATGTTAAAGGTTTTGAAAGCAGAGGTATAGATAGTCCTAAGAATGAAATTGTTGTAAGAGGTTCCCAAGAAGCATTCGTAGAAAAGCTTAGGACAAACACATCTATTCTTAGGCGATTAATTAATAGCCCTGAATTAATTATAGAAAATTCATCTATTGGTAATATAAGTGAAACAAAAATTGCTATTTGTTATATGAAAAATATAGCTAATTCTAGTCTAATTGCAGAAGTAAAATATAGGCTTAATAATATTGATGTTGATTATATTATCTCTTCTGGTAATGTTGAACAATTAATTCAAGATAATAGTAAAGTTGCATTTCCTCAAATGATATCTACTGAGCGTCCTGATAAGGCTGTAAATCATTTGCTTGAAGGAAGAATTGCAATACTTGTTAATGGATCACCATATTGTTTAATTGTTCCTGGTGTTTTTATTGATTTTTTATCTTCTCCTGAAGATTTAAATTTAAAACATCAATACTCAAACCTCTTAAAAATTATAAGATTTATTGCAACATTTATTACACTTTTCCTTCCTGGAGTATATGTTGCTATAATGTACTATCATACAGAATTAGTGCCCACACCGTTATTATTTACCATAGCCGCTTCTAGGAATTCTGTTCCTTTTCCTATTATTTTTGAAATTCTTCTTATGGAAATTTCATTTGAACTTATTAGAGAAGCTGGGCTTAGAATTCCAACCCCTATTGGCCCCACTATTGGTATAATTGGAGCACTGGTATTAGGAGATGCTGCCGTAAGTGCAAATTTAGTTAGCCCTGTTCTTATAGTAATTGTTGCTTTAACAGGTCTTTGCTCTTTTGCTATTCCTGACTTTTCACTTAATTTTACATTTAGAATTTATAAATTCTTATATATCTTCTTAGGATATATTGCCGGATTATTAGGAATTGCAGCAGGTTTATTTGTGCAAGTAACTATTTTATGTAATTTGAGGTCTTTCGGAGCTTCATATTTTGCTCCTTATGCACCTATGACTAATTTAAAAACTTCTGTTTCTTATTTTATTCATCCTATTTGGAAAAGGGAACATAGAAGCGACTTTTTAAATACAAAAAGACCTATAGAACAGCCTCATATTAGTATGAAATGGCACATGGAAAAAAATGATAACAAAAATCAGAAAGGATAGGATATGAATTCTATAGAAAAAATTGGTAAGTTTGAAGTTATTGCTTTATTTATAACTATTATCAGTAATAATATAATAATTAATATTTCTACTATTATTGTAAATAATTCTTCTACTGGTGCTTGGCTTAATATTATATATCTTACACTTATTTGCTTAGTTTTTATATTTTTCATTTGTAAGTTTTTTAAGCCTTTTATAAATTCTGATATTCTGGATGTTTCTGAATTTTTGGGAGGTAAAATTTTAAAAACTATAATGTCCATATTGTATGTTGCACTTTTTATAATTTCATCTGCAACATGTATAAGATATTTTTCTAACAGTTTAAAATTAATATATTTTAATTATACTCCTTTAGTTTTTCTAATTTTATTAATGATAATTCCTGTTGTAATTGCTAATAGATACGGTTTAAAAGGTATTTCTGGAGCTAATTTGATTTTCCTTCCAGTTGCTGTTTTTTCTATAATTACACTTTTCTTTACTGCCTCACAAGATTTTGTATGGGAAAGGCTCTTCCCTGCTTTAGGTTATGGAGCTAAAGAAACATTTTTATTACAAATTACTAATATTTTTGCTTTTGATGTAATTGGTTATTTATATTTTTTAAAACCTTTTTTGAAAAAAGAAACTGACTTTAAAAAAATTTCTATTATTGCTGTTATTCTTTGTGGATTGTACTTGCTTTTAAGTATAATTTCCCTATTAATGTCCTTTTCTTTTATTATGCAAACTGATGAAACACTTTCTTTGTATTTATTAACAAGATTAATTAGCTTTGGTAATTTTCTTCAAAGAGTTGATGCAATATTCATTTTTATATGGATTTTAACTATTTTATCATATTTAAGTTTAAATTTATTTATTATTACACAAATTATAAAAAAGACTATAAACTTAAAATCCACTGCTCAAATAATATATCCAATTGCTGTATTTATTTTTAGTATTGGATTACTTTTTAAAAATATCATGTCAATTAAATTATTTATTAGTAATTTTTACAATATATATAGTGCTATTTTAATTTTTATAATAAGTTTTATAATACTTTTGCTTGCTTATATTAAAAAGAAGAAAAAACAAGGAGTTAAAAATGAGATTTAAAAATTTTTTATTATTTTTGATTTTATTTATTTGTATGTTTTTTTTAACAGGTTGTTATACATCACAAAGTGTTGAAACAAAGGCATATGTAGTAGCTATGGGTATAGATAATCGGGGAGAAAAACACATATAAACTCTCTCTTCAGGTTGCTATTTTAAATAATGATAGCTCTGGCTCTTCTGGAAGCTCAAATAGTCAATCTTCTACTGTTCTATCTGTAGATTGTTCTAATATTGATTCTGGTATTAGCCTTATAAATAGCTATATCAGTAAAAAAATAAATTTATCTCATTGCAAAGCTGTTATTATTTCAGAGGAATTGGCATATAATGGAGTTTCTGACATACTTCATACTTTAATAAATAATGTTGAAATTAGACCTGATTGCAATTTAATTATTAGTAGAAGCAGCGCTTTTGATTTTTTAGAACATTCTTCTCCTGTTTTTGAATCTAGTCCTGCAAACTATTATGAATTAATATTAAATTCTACCGAATATTCTGGTTATGTTGCAGATTTACGTTTATCTGACTTTTTCTCCAGTGTTCTAAGTACTACTTCACAGCCTTGTGCTATACTAGGTGGTATCAACACACCAGAAACGCAAAAGCAAGATGCTTCTACTTCTTTAGATGGCAATTATAAAGCTAATCAAACACCTATACAAAGTCAAAATCGAATAGAAAATATTGGTACTGCTGTTTTTATGCGGAGATAAACTTGTTGGAGAATTAGATAATGTCGAAACATTATGCCACTTAATCATTACTAATAAATTAGAAAATGCTACTGTGATTATTCCTAATCCTTTTGATTTTAACAGTACTATTTCTGTTTATATTAATCTAAATAAAAAGACTGAAAATGATGTTTCTTTTATAAATGGATATCCTTATATAGAATGTAATGTAAATATTTCTGGAGATATATTATCAATTGATGAATCTGTAGATTTAACAGATCCTTCTGCTTTACAAACAATAAATTCATATGTAAATACTTATTTAGAAGATAATATAACTTCGTATTTATATAAAACTGCAAAAGAGTTTAAATCTGATATAGCTAATTTTGGCCAATATGTATTACCTAAATATGCTACTTGGGAAGATTGGATTGCTTCTGATTGGTTAAATAATTATCAAAACTCTTTCTTTACTGTAAATGTAAATACTAATATTCAAAGTGGGTATTTGTTTAACAAAATTTAATAGAAAGGATTAAAATATTATGGCTATTATTGTTTTATTATTATCTGTTTGGATTTTTATAAGAACTTTAAGTTATGGTATATATGAAATAAAACAAAATAGCAATAAATTTGGTGGTATTGTTACCATCGCATTTGCTATTTTGTCTCTAATATTACCGAACTTAGTAATTTATATTAATGGATTTGCTCAATAAAATATTCCTAATGTAATTGCTAATATTATAAATAATATTCCAAGGATAATTGTAGTTCTCTTCAATTTTCCTTGTGTTGTTTTACCTTTATTCTTCTCATAAAATGAATTAGTTCCACCTGTAATAGTACTAGAAGCTCCTTCATCATCTTTAGACTGTATTAATGTTAATATAGTTAATATAACTGCAACAATTGCATATATAATTATTAAAAAAGTTTTCATCATTTTCCTCCTTAAAGTTTAAAAAGTTTTAATGTTTTTAATTTTTTATTCTTTATTGCTAATGACTTTACTATTGTAGCACAAACTTTTTTAAAAATCAATAAAATTTGGTTAAAAAATCAGGGAAACAGGGAAATATAATATCTTGACCAAATTTTGTTATAATGATATAATAGATTTGGTGATTTTATGAAAACAGCATTTATTATTCATGGTTTCAATGGAGATACATTATATACTTTTGGTCCTTGGCTTAAAAATGAGTTAATCAAAAGAGACTATAATGTCATTATGCCAGAGTTTCCAATACGTTCGGAAGCTACTTATTATACCTGGTCCTCAATATTAAATAATTTTATAAGCACTTTTGATAATGATACTATTATTATTTGTCATTCTATTGGAAATCCTTTTATCATAAAATATCTTTCTTCAAATAATTTAAAGGCTAAACTATATATTAGTGTTGCTGGATTTTGCGATTTATTTACTGTTCCAGATAGAGATGACTTGAACAAGGCTTTTGTAGATTTTCAAGTTGATAGCAAAAATATAGAATATTGCAAGAATACTATTCCTTATAGATATTCTTTATATAGTGATAATGACCATGTTATTCCTATTGATATTCTTAAAAATTTTGTATTGCAATTAAACTCTACTGGAGTATTTATAAGTGGAGTTGGTCACATGGGGAATAGAAATAATATTCATAATTTGCCACAAATTACTAAAATATTAGATGATGTTTTGAAAAATAATGAGGTGAACATTTGAAGTTCCCTCATTGTTTTTTTACTAAATTGCTTCTATAAATTCTTTTACTATCTGCTTAAATATTATTTTAACTTTATCTGCTGTATTTTTTACATCATCATATGATAATTTTTCTTCTAACACTCCTGCCGCCATATTTGTTATGCAAGATACTGCTACATTTTTTATCCCACAGTGATGTGCAATTACCGCCTCTGGTACTGTTGACATACCTACGGCATCTGCTCCCATAATTCTTAATGCTCTTATCTCCGCTGGTGTTTCAAATGTGGGTCCTTTCATATATGCGTATACTCCCTCTCGTACAACGCCTGCTTTTTCTTTTATTATTTCTTTTAATTTATCACTTAATTCTTTATTGAAAGTTTCGCTTGTATCTGGAAATCTTTCTCCAAATTCAGAAAGATTTTGCCCTCTTAGTGCTGATTCTGCAAAAAAACTTAAATAATCATTTATTACCATAAAGTCTCCTGCTTTATACTCTTTGTTAATTCCACCTGCTGCATTTGTAATTATCAGTGTTTCTATTCCAAGTAATTTAAAAACTCTTTCTGGAAAAGTAGTCTCTTTTAAATCATAGCCTTCATAGTAATGAAAACGTCCATTCATAGCAATTATTTCTTTTTTCCCTATGTTTCCGATAATTAATTCTCCTGCATGACCTTCAACTGTTGAAATTGGAAAATTTGGTATATCTTTATAATTTATTACAATCTTATTTTCTATGTCTTCACTAATTACTCCTAATCCTGAACCCAAAATTATAGCTATCTTAGGTTTTTTTCCATTCATTTTTCCTTTAATATAATTTGCACTTTCTACATACTCTTTAAATTCAAACATACCTATACCCTCCACAAATAAATAATTATCTTTCATTATCGTCTTCTTTTGTTTTTTCTTGTATAAAGCTATCAGTTTCTTCATCATAATGATAAATTGTTTTATCCTTAGTCTTTTTAGATTGTACTACAAATTCATAATTTTTGTCAATATAAATATATATTTTTTCTCCATCGGGATAAGGAATTGTTATACTCGTTATTTCTCCATCAGTTGTCTCTATAGAATTAGCTAATTTTTCTAATTCTTTCTCTCGTGCTTCTCTTGATAATGTGTTGTCTATTAAATCTGCTCTTTCGTTTAAAATTTTAGAACCTAATGGATGAAAAATAAGTGGTAATGCATTACCTCTATCACACAATTTTAATACTAAATCTGATGGCCTTTCGGTTTTCGAAATAACTGCGTATTTTTTTACTTCTTCCATTTCTTCTTTAGTTAGTTTTTGATATTCATTTGGTTTTGTTGAAAATGCATAGGCTTTATCAGGTATTTCTAATAAACAAAATCTAATTTTGGATTTATTTTCAGCATTTTTAAAATCCAAAATATTTAATATTTTGCATTGTTCTGGAATATCTTCATTGTATAAGAAACAATCATATCTTGTTATATTTTTATACTCTTCTGGTGTTAATACTTGTTTTAAAAGTAATCTGCTATAATACATAACAAAATCTGTGTGTCCTGTTAAATCCATTCTTTCATTAAAATAGTTAAATAGCCAATCCAATTTTTTTTCAAGAATTTCATCATCTGTCATATTTTGCCATTTTTCATATATTTCTGATTTTGTCTTTTTTTCACCTTGTTTCATTTCTTCTGTAAGATATTCATTTTCAGCCATAATAATTCTAAAATTTTTAAATTCTTTTTTTACTTGTTCTATTACATCATCCATATATAGACCACATTGCTTATAACCCAATTTTTCGTCTATTTGGCTTAATTTATCTTGATCTATAAAACTAATTTCTTTTAAACTTTTATTATCTGTTGTAAAACTGTTTTCAAATTTTTTGTATCGCCTTTCATAATATGCTTTAGAAGCAAAGTCTGGAGTTTTCATTCCTGTTTGTATGTTTTCTATATCCTCTAAATAATTAATTATATATTTTTTACCACTTCTTGTTGTCAATAAGACATCAACATGTTTAAACATATCTGTATCACATGATACTGTTTCTGCATTAATGCCATTTTCTTTTAAAATTTCAACTACCATTTCACAAAGAGGTTTACAAACAGCTTCGACAGATTTATTGCCGTTCTAAGATTGCTTGTTCTAAATCTCCCTTATTCATTTTATCATGATAAGCTTTAGATTTATTAGGAAGATTTCCTCCCGCGTAAAAAAAATTTATATTTCTCCTTAAATATGGTAAAATTAATAATTCTAATTTTCTAGCTTTTGCTATTTCTATTTCTTCATGTGTGAGATCTTTCATTTCTTCAGTAGACAAATCTAATTTTATCATGATTCTTCTTCCTCCTGCTTAATTATATCACAAATATTTAATTTTGTCTAACATTGTTATAAAGATTAATTTTGGAATAATAGAATTGTATCAAAAAATGCACGCTTTTTATTATGTTAAACGTGCATTTAGTTTATATTTAACTTATTACTTTTTTTTAAATTCTACATACTGTTTTGTTATTAGATTGTAAGCATTAACGCTTTTTTCCCCATTATCATCTTCTTTTGTTAGATAAATATATTCGCTATTTATATCACTAGTATCCCAATTAATTGTACCTATTTCTGAGCCATATCCTATTTCTGTTTTACATTCAAGATTTTCATCTAAAATGCAATATCCTTGTAAGTTACTAATAACTCCTTCACTTGTAAGTAATAAATCTGATGCAATTTCTTCTCTAGGTTCTGCAACTATTTTAAAATCTTTATCTAATGTATATAAGTAGTCTGTTTTACTTCTTACATAATAAGTACCATCATAATAATAGATTTTTGTTATTCCGCCTTCTTCAAAATTATATACTTCACTACCATCTTTTAAAGAACAAATTTTACCTCCTGATGTATTGCTTACAAAATAATAATCATCATTTAATACCTCACTTACTCCACCATTTGGTTCAGCATCATAAACAAGGTTAAGATTGGTATCATAAATTTTTGATGCTACTATGATATATCCATAGCTAGATTTAATATCTTCTCCTATTGCATATGATTTATCTACATGAACTACCTTTTTTGTATCAGCATCTATTAAATTGTATCCCTCTTCATCAGAAATATAGAATATTTCGCCTGTTAGCCAACCTGCATAAGTATTCCCATCTACACTAAATATTTCATTGCCATCGTTATCTAATAACATAGTTTTATAGGATTCACCCGCCAAAGAATCTATTGTTTTCATTGCTATAATATTGCCTTTTTTGCTTATGTTTCCATACCTGCAATCTAAACTAGAAGAATATACAATTTCGCCTTTATTATTATATATTTCTCCATCTGAGCTAGAGCTTGTATCTGGTGTTCCTGTATAATTGTTATACAGCAAATAGCCATTCATAGTAAATAAGTTATTCATAGAATCAGGTCTATCATATTTACTTAAGTTTCCATTTTCATCAGCAATGTAATAATTTGTGACATTTTCTCCATTTTCCTCTTCAACCACCCTTACAAGAGCAATTCCGTCATTATAATATTGCTCGACAGCACTAATTTGAACAGTTTGCTTTTGTTGATTAGCATCTGTTTGAGAATCTCCATTTTCACTTGATACCTCATCATCTTTGCTTCCGCAACCGGTCATACTAAATAACAATATTCCACATAATAAAATCCACAATATTTTTATTTTTGCTTTCATCTTTTTTTTACTCTCCTTTAATATAAATTATATCCATAGTTATATATGTATTTATATGTTTTGTCAAGTATTTTTATGTTTTTATTACCATTCAGAGTTAAAGACATATAATTCCTGCTTTTTGCTACAAAGTGCTATCAATTCTTTTAGAGTGAATGGTAACCACTTATGATACATTCTTTTTCTCAATTAAAATATCTGCAAAGTTTTTTTCTTGATTAGTTTTAATTTTATTTCTTCTACTTAGTTCAAGCACTCCTGAAAATGCTGTTACAGTTTCCAGTTTTGTGTATTTTTTATTTGAACATAATTTGTTAAATATAAATTTTTGTTTTTTTATTAATTCTTTAAATATGTCTCTTACTTTACTTGCGACTGTTACTGTTTCTAATATTGCAATTTTTTCTATGTTTTTTGCATCTTTGTTTTTCTTGTTTTCATTTTTTTCTATAAGCATTTTATAACTTTCTATTATGTCTTCTTTTTTATAATTTTTTTCTAATTTCCTATTTTTTAATTCTATTTTTTCTGGTAATTTAAAAATTCTTTTTGAATATTGTGCATGGTTTTCTCTCAATGTTTTTATTATTTCTTTATATTTTTTGTATTCTATAATTCTTCTGATTAACTCTTCTTCTGTAATTTCTTCTTCATCTTCTACTTCTTTTGGTAATAGACTTTTTGATTTTAGATATACTAATGTGGATAACATAACTATAAATTCGCTGGCAATTTCAAGATTTAATTCTTCCATAGTATTTAAATATTCTATATATTGGTCAGTTATTTCAGTTATATTTACTTTATCTATATCCATTTTATTTTTGTCAACTAAATGGCATAGTAAGTCTAATGGTCCTTCAAAATTTTCTAGTTTTATATTATATTTTTTAGTTTCTAATGATAATATGTCATTCATTTTATGTATTTTTCCTTTCTGTTTAGTTGATTTTTTGAGGGCGATATTAAATCGCCCATTTATTCTTTTGCCAGTTTTATAGTTTCACTTAAATATCCTTTCTTCTTTAAATACTGTATTATATTATCTTCTTCCATAATTGTTTGTTTTTTTATAAAAATATATTTAGCAGATTTTTGTTCATATTCTAACAGTGCTTCTCTATTTTCAAATATGTAATTTTCTATTTTGTCTTTATTTATACCTTTAGATAGCAATTTATATTCTATTTCTTTTATAGACATATTTTTTAGTCTCATAAATTCTTGCACCGCTTTTTCTATGTATGAATTATCATTAATATAACCATTTTCGCTTAAGTTTTGTATAACTTCATCAAGCATTTCGTCATTAGCATCTGCAAATTTTCTTCTAACTTCTGCTTCACTTCTTTTTTTATATAACACATATTTTAATACTTTTGTTTTTAATTTATCAAATTCTTCTAGCTCCTCCATAAGAAGTTCCTTTCATCATTTTTTACTATTCCTCTGTTTTTTCTTCTTGTTCTTTACCTTCTTCATCTTCTCCTAAACTTTTTTTGAATGCTTGCATGAAATTGTCTCTTATTTTAGTTTCTAATTCTTTTGCTACTTCTTGATGCTCTCTTATATATTGTTTTGCATTTTCTCTACCTTGTCCAATCTTTTCTCCATTGTAGCTAAACCAAGCTCCTGCTTTTTCTACTAAATTTAAGTTTACTGCTAAGTCTAATATATTTCCTTCTTTTGATATTCCTTTACCATAAACTATATCAAATTCTGCTTCTCTAAATGGCGGTGCTACTTTGTTTTTTATTATTTTTACTCTTGCTCTTGCACCTGTAACTTCTCCATCTACTTTTATGTTTTCAATTTTTCTTATATCTAATCTAACAGAGGCATAGAATTTTAATGCTCTTCCTCCTGGTGTTGTCTCTGGATTTCCAAACATTATTCCTACTTTTTCTCTTAATTGGTTAATAAATATTATAACTGTTTTTGATTTATTTATTACGCCTGCTAATTTTCTTAATGCCTGAGACATAAGCCTTGCTTGTAATCCAACATGAGCATCTCCCATGTCACCATCTATTTCTGCTTTTGGAACTAAAGCTGCAACTGAATCTACTACTATTATATCTATTGCTCCACTTCTAGTTAAAGCTTCTGCTATTTCTAGTGCTTGTTCACCTGTATCTGGTTGTGATACTATTAAATTATCAATATCTACGCCCAAATGTTTTGCATACACTGGGTCCAAAGCATGTTCAGCATCTATAAATGCCGCTTCTCCTCCCATTTTTTGTGCTTCTGCAATTGCATGTAATGCTAATGTTGTTTTACCAGATGATTCTGGTCCAAATATTTCTATAATTCTTCCTCTTGGAATTCCTCCTATTCCAAGTGCTATATCTAAGCTTAATGCTCCTGTTGGTATAGCTTCTATATTCATTGCTTGATATTCTCCAAGTTTCATTACTGAACCTTTTCCAAATTGTTTTTCAATTTGTCCTAATGCTGCCTCCAATGCCTTTTTCTTTTCTAAATTATCTGTACTCATAAAATCCTCCTATATTTCAAACTTTTGTTTGCTCATATTATATAACATTTTTTAAGAATGTCAATATATTTTACAAAAATTTTTCTATTTTTTTCTCCCAATTACTTTTGTATTAATATCACATTTTTTGTCAAAATTCAAGAGGTGAACTTGAATTTTAAAAAACTTGTAGTTACTATTTACTCTAAACAATTGATAGCATAAGGGACGTGTAATGCACGCCCCTACAAACAATATTAGAATTCTAACTTTTCATCTATCCATTTTTCCAACTCATCAATCTTTACTCTTACCTGTTCCATTGTATCCCTATCTCTTATTGTTACTGAATTGTCATTTTCTGTTTCAAAATCCACAGTAATACAGTATGGTGTACCTATTTCATCTTCTCTTCTATATCTTTTTCCTATACTTCCTGCTTCATCATATTCACACATATATCTTTTAGATAATTTATCAAATATTTCTTCTGCTTTTGGACTTAATTTTTTAGATAATGGTAAAACTGCTACTTTATATGGTGCTAATGCTGGATGTAAATGTAATACTGTTCTTACATCTCCTTTAGCTATTTCTTCTTCATCATATGCATTGCAAAGAAATGCTAAAGCTACTCTATCACATCCTAATGATGGTTCCACACAATATGGTACATATCTTTCTCCTGTTTCTTGGTCTAAATATGTGAAATCTTCCTTTGAATATTCCATGTGTTGTTTTAAGTCATAATCTGTTCTATCTGCAATTCCCCAAAGTTCTCCCCAGCCAAATGGGAATAAGAATTCTATGTCTGTTGTACCTTTGCTATAGAAACATAATTCTTCTGGTGAATGATCTCTTAGTCTTATATTTTCTTCTTTTATTCCTAAATTTAATAACCAGTTTCTGCAATAATTTCTCCAATATTCAAACCATTCTAAATCTGTTCCTGGTTTGCAGAAAAATTCTAATTCCATTTGTTCAAATTCACGAGTTCTAAAAGTAAAGTTACCTGGTGTTATTTCATTTCTGAATGCTTTTCCTACTTGTGCTATACCCATTGGTATTTTTCTTCTTGTTGTTCTTAAAACATTTTTAAAATTTACAAATATACCTTGTGCTGTTTCTGGTCTTAAATATATTTCAGATTTTGAATCTTCTGTTACTCCTTGAAAAGTCTTAAACATAAGATTGAATTTTCTAATTGTTGTGAAATCTTTAGCTCCACATTCTGGACATTCTATACCTTTTTCTTGTATAAATTCTACCATTTTTTCATCTGACCAACCATCTACAACAGCTTCTTCATTATTTGCCTTTAACCATTCTTCTATCAATTTATCTGCTCTATGTCTGGTTTTACAAGCTTTACAATCTATAAGTGGGTCGCTAAATCCTCCTACATGTCCTGATGCTACCCATGTTTGTGGATTCATTAAAATTGCTGCATCTAAGCCAACATTGTATTTATTTTCTTGTACAAACTTTTTCATCCATGCTCTCTTTACATTGTTTTTAAATTCTACACCTAAAGGCCCATAATCCCAAGTATTTGACAAGCCTCCATAAATCTCAGACCCTGGATATATATATCCCCTATTTTTGCATAGATTAACTATTTTTTCCATAGATTTTTCTTTCATACTCTCACTTTCCCTTCATAATGCATATTATTTTATAATATTTTTTTAATATTAGCAATAGTTTTTTTTAAATATCTAATAAGTTTTCTGTCATATCTTATGTAATCTTTAAGTTGTTTTATATTTTCCCTGTGGATACTGTGGATAACTCTGTTAATAACTCATTTTAGCGGGTTCGAGTTTTGTCCTTTTTTGTCTTTTTATGTTTTTTTGTCTATATGTTTTTTGTTTTTTGATTATTTTTACTTTTTATGTGTACAGTATTTTTGTTTGATTAAATTTCTATAAACATATTGCTATTACTACTAAGATTTGGAATATTACAATTGCTGGAAATCCTATTATAAATCTTGTTTTTTTTGTTTTATGTCTAAAGATATACATACCAGCTATTCCACCAATTCCTCCTCCTAAAAATACTAATGTAAATAAAGTTTTTTCTGATATTCTTCTTTTAGACTTTTTTGCTTTTTGTTTATCTATATACATTGCTAGCAATGTTATTAAATTTATTGCTATTAAATATATAATAATATTTTTTATTGTAAAAATATTTTTCATTTTTCTCATCCTTTTTTCATTAATTTGCTATTATTGAATTCTTTTTAAGTATATTTATAAATATAACCAAATATATTATGCCTATTATAAAAGCTCCTATTATATCTGTAGCATAATGCACACCTAGATATATTCTACTTATTCCTATAAGGAATATTAATAAAGTTAACAAAATTGTTATACATCTTCTTAATGCTTTATTTTTTATTTTTTTGTTTGCTATGTATATTAAAAATCCATAAAACCCTGTACCAACCATTGCATGTCCACTAGGAAAGCTATATCCTGTTTCATATACTAGTCTTAGTATGTCTGGTCTTGGTCTTGCTATTATCATTTTGATTATTACATTTAATAAATAAACTATTGCTAGATTTAGCATAATTATTAATGCCATTTTTTTATCTTTTAATAATATGTATAATATAATACATATCAATATTAAAATTGTAGCTGAGCCTAAATGAGAAATAAATGTCATTATAAAAGTGGTTGGTGTGCTAAGCAACTTGAAAATTAGGTTGTATATGGTCTCATCTATCGCATTTATCATAAATTACCTCTTTCTATTGAAAAAGCGACCATTTATTTTTGGTCGCCCTCTCGTATTTTATATAAACCTTATTTTTTGTTTACTAAATCTTTTAATGCTTTACCAGCTTTAAATACTGGAGCTTTTGATGCAGGTATTCTAATTTCTTCTTTTGTCTGTGGATTTCTACCTTTTCTAGCTGCTCTTTTTCTTACTTCAAAAGAACCAAATCCAACTAATTGAACTTTGTCTCCTTCAACTAATGCTTCTGTTACTACATCAACAAATGCATTTACTGATGCTTCTACTCCTTTTTTAGTATCTCCTGTTTTTGCAGCTATTGCTGCGATTAATTCAGCTTTGTTCATTAAAAACTACCTCCTATAAAGTTTGTATTTCCTGTAGAATCATATCTACTAATTAGATAATTCGCCATTTTTAGATAAAATCCTTCTTTTTTTCCTTTATTGTTTTTCATTTTTTCTTTTAATTTCAATACTTTCAGCAGTCGTGTTTTCTGTAATATGCTATTTTACTGCCATTTCGGCTGTCGTGTTTTATATACCTTGTTTCCATATGGTAGCATATGTATATCGTCTTTTGAAAGTATTTTTAAAAGAATTAGAAAGATTATATATACTATTATTCCCATTATTAGCGAAAATATCAAAGTAATGTTTTTTGACCCTAATAATTCAAAATTATTATATATCTGCCATGCAGTTATTATCATAGCTGATGTAGCAATAAACGGTTTTATTATAAATTTAGGTATATTAAATCTAATCTTTATATATTTTCTCAGATAATATAAGTTTATGCTAAATATAACTATATTACTAATTATTGTTGATATAATAGCTCCTTTTATATTTAATTCTTCAATTGGTAGTAATATCATATTAAATATTAATTTAACAACTGACCCTATGGCAACTGCTATAACTGTTTCTTTTACTCTTTGAAGTCCTTGTAATACACCCCCTATTGTTTGTGTTACTGCAACAAAAACTATGCTTAATGAACATATTTTTAGCATTGTTGCTCCTAAATATGCATTTGGGAATAATAATTTTAATATTTGTTCTGCAAAAGTAAAGAGAATTGCTGCAAAAGGTAAACTTATTAGTATTGTTGCTAAGATAGAAAAACTTACTCTTTTTATGTTTTTCTCTGTTTCTCCCCTTGCCTGAGCTGCTGAAATTGCTGGTATTAAGTTTACTGCAAATGCCATATTAAATGAATATGGTAAAATTACTAAACTTTCTACTTTACCTGTTAAAATACCATATTGTTTTGTTGCTTCATCTATCCCCATAAATTTGCTAATTGTATTAACAGTTGTAAAAGCATCAATTGTTTTATTTGTAGATGACAATAATCCACCTATTGCTATAGGGAAAAATAAACACAATATGCTCATTACTATTTTTCTTATACTTTCTTTTTCTTTTATTACCGATGTTACAACATCTTTCCATATTTCTTTTTTGTTTTTTATGTATGAAATATATAAATACATAAAGCTAAAGAAAGTTGCTGCTGTTGTAGCAATTGCGGCAGATGCTACCATTACTATCGTGTTATTTTTGGAAATGATACAGAAAATTTCTACTGCTATTATTGTTAAAACTGTTTTTAGTATCTGCTCCGTTGACTGTGATGTAGCAGTAACAGAAATTTTTTCTCTTCCATTGAAATATCCTTTTAATACTGCTGAAATAGCTACAATAAATACTGATGGCGATAGTGCCATTATAACTGTTTCAGCTTCTGGTATTCCTAAAAATACATTTGCTATTCGGTTTGCATTAAAGAATAATATTGATGTTCCTATAAAGCCTATTAGTCCAAATATTGAAATAGCCACTTTAAATATTCTATATGCTCCTCTGTTATCACCAACTGCTGCTTTACTTGATATTAATTGAGATATTGCATTTGGTACACCAATAGATGATATTGCTAAAAACATTGCATATATTTGAAATCCTGCAGAATATATTGCATTACCTGTATCACCAAAGCCTTCTTTATTAGTAAGATAAATTTTATATAAAAGTCCTGCTATTTTTATTATAAACTGAGATAACATTAAGATTATTACACCATGCATGAAGCCTTGCTTATTTTTTTTCAAGTATCTTGCCCCCATTCCCGTGTATTAATACAATTTTATGGTGTTTTTTGGAATAAAATTCCTAAAAGTACTTGTTTTTTTTTTGATTTTATAGGATAATATATAGTGTAGGATATATTAATTGGAGGAATTAAACGTGAAATTATTTGATAAGTTTTTAAGTGCTTTAAAAACAGATAGAAATACATTTTTTACATTTATTTTTACATTATTAACTGCTTATATTTTAGTAGATAGAATTGTGGAATTAATTTTTTTGTGTTTTACAGGAATGTCTGTTAATTATTGGGGGCCAATTACATATACATTTGCCTTAGCTTGTCCTGTTTTTGCTTTTGCATTTTCATATCCTTCAAAATTTGCAAAATCAGATCAAATAAGGCTATCTTTCTTTTATGCTTTTTGTGTTGCCCTTTTTATAGTAGCAATATCTATGTTTATTCAATGGTTTAATATGTTAGCTTGGATGGGCATAATGTCTTTACCAAATAGTAATGCTTTTTTAGCAACATTTGCTGATGCTACAAAAAGAGCTTTTTCATTAATGCCAATTTATGTACTTTTAATAACATCATATAAACTATTTTTCTGGCTATACAAAATAATTAATGACCCTATCTATCCTAGCACATATAAAGATTCTATCCTTGATTATACAGGTATAGATATTACAAGTGCTCCGGAAAATAGTGGTCCATATAGTTTTGAAGTAACTTTATGTACAGATAAATCTACTGGTAAACCAGTTAAACTATTGGAAAAAAGAAGATTTGAATCTACTTTAATTGTAGGTCCTTCTGGTACAGGAAAATCCGCTTTAGTTTTAGAACCTATGATGGCAAGAGATTTAGAGAAAAAATACTTCTTACGTGAGGCTTCTAAAGAAATGGGCTATAATGCTTTAAAAAGTGGTTTAGCAGTTTTAGATTGCCCTTATGATAAAAATTATTTAAATAAAAACTTTAGATTAGACATGATTACACCTGTATCAGGTAGAGAAAAAGCATATAAAGCATATATGAAAAAATTAATTTATGGAACAATGCCTGATGGTTCTATTGTTTACAAGAACTTAGGATTAACATCACTTACTCCTGACCAAGAACAAACTTATAGAATTGCAGATATAGCTAAAAATTTTGGAATACCAGTTCATATTGTAGACCCACTTGACACTAACTCACCTGGATTAAATCCATTTACATTACCATCTCCTTCTCTTGCAGGTTTGATGATTTCATTAATACTAGAAGGACTTTACAATGCTTCTAGTGCTACAGCAGAACTTGTGTATATGAAAGATTTAGCTTATCAAGCTATACAAAATATATGTGTATTTTTAGGTGAAATGTATCCAAGAAATAATAATGGGGATTTACCTAATTTAGAAGATTTGTTGCATTGTTTAACAGACTTTGATTTAGTTGAAAATTTGTGTGAAGATTTAAAATCTGACCCAGATTTAGCAAAAAAATATGAATTTCAAATAGCATATTTTGAACAACATTTTTATAAAAATTCTACTGGACGTAAAGATATGCAACGATATATGCATTTTGCTACAGCTCAACTTGAAGAATTATTAAGAGCAGCTTGTATAAGAGATATTATTTGTAAAAGACGTAATAACTTAAATTTTAACGAAATCTTAGAAAATGGAGAAATTATACTAATTTGTACAAGACCTGCTGATATCGGTGGTACAGCTCATCAAGGTCTAGGAAGATTTTTCCTAACATTACTTATGTGTGCTATTGAAGGTCGTCCTGGTAGTGAGAAAACAAGAATTCCACATTTTATATATATAGATGAATTTGATAAATATGCTTGCCCACTATTTACTGATATGTTCACTTTATATAGGAAATTTAAAGTTGGTACAGTATTTACAACACAAAATTTGAGCAATTTAGGTTCTATATCTAGCTCATTTATGCAATCTCTTTTATCAAATTGCCCAACTAAAATTACTTTTGGTAATTGCACTCCTGAAGATTATGATTGGTGGCAAAAAGAATTTGGTCAAAGACGTGAATGGGTAGTTAGCAATTCTTATGATAGAAAAAATCCTGAATATTCAAGTAATTTAGGTAATGTAAACTGGGCATGGAAAGATATTATGAATGTTGCCAAAATCCAAGGTTTGAAATTTAAGAATTGTATCTACAAGACTAAAGATAAAAAAGGTAAAAATGTTGTTAACTATGGTATAGTTGACTTCTTAGAATCTAAATATAAAGAACCTCATAAGATTAAAAATTTCAACTTTGACAAATTTAATAATGGCATTACTCATGAAGAAACTAAAAAAACAAAGAAACAAAGATTCAACCCAACATCAGTTGATTTTGATGACGAAGATGCAAATATAGATCCAGTACAAACTGATACAACAGATTCAGCATTTCTATTTAATAATGAGGAAGCAATAAGTTTTGATTTGAATAAAAAAGAGAGCTAAGGTGCTCTCTTTTTTACTCTAATATCTTCAAATTCAATTCTTGTATTTTGTATTTCCCTGTTTCTTCATCTAAAATAAATTCTGTCAATGTGTTTGTTAGTGTGTTGTTGTTTTGTTTTAAATCTGTTGTAAAATATATTTTCATGTTACTTATTTCTAATCTGTTTGATACAATTACTTTAAATGCTTCTATTGTATGTTTATCGTCCTCGCATAGTAATACTAATTGGGGTTTTGTTTCATAGCCCGAATCGAATTGTACAAAGTTTTCATAAAAGTCTTTTAATAGTTTCATTCTGTCTACTAATTTTTTCTCCCAGTCTTCTTCTCTTCTTACTGCTTCAAATACTAGGTTTGCGGATTTTCCAGCCTTTGATAGTTTTACACCTGCATGCATTTTAAATATTTTCCCTATTTGTTTTGCAGTAAATGTAGGTTTTACTTTATACTCATCAAATGCTTTTACTTTTCTTAAATATGAAATTATAACTTGATTTCCTGCTAGTCTTTTCTTTATCATACTTACAGGTTTTGTATTATCTGTTGGTTGCCATTTACATTCTATGCCTCTAGAATTTAATAAGTATTTCCCCATTTTTTCTAAACTGTATATTCTGTAAATACCTTTTCCTTCTTCAGCAGTGAAATAATATCTAGTAAGTATTTTTGTTTTTATTAATTGTTCTAATTTATTACTTAATTTATCTTGAGATTTTACATCTTCTCCTCTTGCTTCTAATATTTGAAAAATCTGTCTTGATGTCATAAACTCAAATTCATTAACTAATTCTAATATTTTGAAATGTATATCTGTTATATGTCCTATATTTATTTTATTAATTATTTGATTTATTGAAACATACCCATCTTTTCCATCAAATATTTTTATTTCTCCTTCTCTCATTGCAAATGGAGATATTTTTGTTTTAATTTCTTCATCTACTACCATGCTTTTTCCCCCTTTTTTACATCAAGCATCATTTATTTTTTTATTTAGCAGATATATTTTAGTATATCAACTTTTTAATAATTCGTCAACTTCTTTTTGGGTTAAATATCGCCAAGTGCCAAGTTTTAAATCTTTTACCCCTATGTTGCCTATTTTGCTTCTATGCAGAGCTAATACTTTTTTGTTGATTGCTTCACACATTCTTCTTATTTGTCTGTTTTTTCCTTCATGTATTGTTATTTCAAGTCTTGTTTTGTTTTGTTCGTCATCTATTTTTAAAACTTTAACTTTTGCTTTGCTTGTTACAAAGTCCCCTATATCTACACCTTTTTCTAATTTTTCTATTTCTTCTTTTGTTACAATTCCTTTTAATGTTACAGTATATGTTTTACTAATTTCATGTTTTGGATGTGTTATTTTGTATACAAAATCTCCATCATCTGTTAATATTAGAGCTCCAGAAGTATACATATCTAATCTACCAACTGGAACTAGTCTTTTATCTGTTTTTACTAAGTCTAATACCGTATTTCTATGAAATTGGTCTTTTACTGTTGTTACATAGTCAATTGGTTTATTTAATAATATATATGTATGTTTTGCTTGCTGTTTTGCCACTAATTTATCATCAAATTCAATTTTATCTATGTCTGGTTTTACTTTAGTACCTAGCTTAGTTACAGCTTTTCCATTTACTTTTACTCTTCCTTGTAATATATATTCTTCGCATTTTCGTCTTGATGCAATACCTGCCTCTGCTAGGTATTTTTGTAATCTTAGTTCTTCCATTTTAGTCTCCTATTTAAATTTATTCTTGTAGTTTTAAAGTGTTTAAAACATCTTTAAAATATTGTGGCAATGGAGCTTCAACTGTTATTTTTTCCCCTGTTCCTGGATGTTTAAATGTTAATTTTGCTGCATGAAGCATTTGACCTTTTACATTAAACGGATTTTTCCCATTTGAGTATACTTCATCACCTACTATTGGATATCCTATTTCTGATAAGTGTACTCTAATTTGATGTGTTCTTCCTGTTTCTATTTTTACCTCTAATAATGTAAACTCATTATATCTTTTTAATACTTTAAAATGTGTTATAGCCTCTTTCCCTGTTTTTATAACTGCCATTTTTTTTCTATCTTTTGTACTTCTACCGATTGGCATATTTATTGTTGCTTCATTTTCTTTAATTTTTCCTCTTACCAGTGCTATATACGTTTTTTCCACTTCTCTATTTTGTATTTGTTTACTTAAGTTTATATGTGAATTATCGTTTTTTGCAATTATTACTAATCCTGATGTATCTTTATCTATTCTATGCACTATACCTGGTCTTATTTTTCCTCCTATTCCAGACAAGCTCCCTTTACATCTTGCCATTACAGCATTTACAAGAGTTCCATCAGGATTTCCATTTCCTGGATGGACCACTATTCCTTTTTCTTTGTTTACTACAAGTATATCATCATCTTCATATACTATATCTAATGGCATTTCTTGTGGCTTTAACTCTATTTCTTCTGGAATTTCTTGCTCAATTGTTATAATGTCACCTAGTTCTGTTTTGTATGAAGGTTTTTCTTGTTTCCCATTTACTAAAATTTTACCTGATTTTATCATTCTTTGAATTGCTTCTCTTGATAAATTTGTTTCTATTTTGCTTACTATTTTATCTAACCTATCTTTTTCACTAGCCTTGTGTTCTATCATTTATACTCTCCTGACTTTTTACTGTATTTATTAATATTGTTACAAATAATATTACAACTCCTAATACTATACAAATATCTGCAAAATTGAATACTGGATAATTAAATAACTGCGTTATATCAAAATAATCTATAACATATCCTCTAAATATTCTATCTATTAAGTTTCCTATTCCACCTGCTAATACTAATGACATTCCTATTTTTGCACTTTTTACAAGTTGATTCTTTTTACTTGCTAGTAACTTTATTATTGCAAATATTATAACTATATTAACTCCTATTAATATTAACCTTTCTCCAAAGATTCCAAATGCTGCCCCTATATTTTCTACATAAGTTAAGGATAACAATTTTGGTATTATTGTTATTGTTTCTCCTGAAGTTCCTATTGTATTAAATATTATCATTTTAATTATTTGGTCTATTAATATTAGTATAATTATCATTAGAACATTTTTCTTCATTTATTTATCCTTTCATAAATGGTAAAGTTATTATCTTCTATTTCTTCATTAGGATATATTTTTTCATATTTATCTGGATTCTCTTCTAAATACATCTTTAACTTAGAACTTCTTGATACTATAAAATGAGTAAATCCGTATTCATTTAATTTTGTTTCTACATTTGTTAAATTCATTGAATTTATGCTTAAGAAGTCCTTGAATACATAAGTATTGTCATTAAATTCAGCCATATATAAATCACATCTTGAATCTATAAATACAGGTATTCCTTGATATATTAAATAACTTCCATAATTGTATTCATTATATAACTTCATTTCTTCTAAATCTATATTTTCTTTAATCCATGTTGCAGCTTGTACAGGATATGAGTTTTCACTTACAAATTTATCATTTATCTTAGGTTTAAATTGGAATATTGAAATTATTATAACTATAGCTGAAATGATTGTTATTCCTAAAATGTTAGATGATATATTTTCTAGTTTTTTTACTGAATCTTTATTATATTTAATTAACATTTCTGTTATCAGTCTGTTTAATATTACTGCTCCTATTAAATATAGCATTGATGCTTGCCTTCTTGATAATATTGTTAGTAGTGTTAAACCAGATAACATAAATAAATCGGATAATCTAATTTTTACTCTTGTAAATGCAATAGTTGCAACATATATTCCTAATAGTACTAACAATTTTATATTATCTGCCAATACTACTGGTAAATGTTCATTTATATTTTTTGTACTAATTCCTTGCATTGTTTTTATAAGATATGTGTATGGTGTGTCTCCAAGAGGTGTTAGTAATCCTGTAAATAAGCATATTATAAATATAACTATTAGCCATTTTACATTATCGTAATACCCTATTTTTATTTTATATGGATCATTAATTCTTTTATCTTGTTTCTCTTTTAATCTAGCATATCTGGCTTCCTCTTTTTCTAATTTTTTTAATAATTCTTCTGTTTCTCCTTGTTTCTTTATTTTTTTCTTAATACTTTGAACAACAGAATCACTTATTATTACATTACTATATGCTAAAATATAGATTACAAATTCTGCCAAATATGGTAAATATAATATGAAATAGAAATAGAATGTTGCTAAATGTAGATTTGCAATTAATATTGGTATTATAATTAGGCCTATGGCATACCTTATTTTTCTAGTTTCTAAGAATTTTTCTATAAAATATATTGTTAAAATAAATAGTATAAATGTTACAAGTTGTGCTCTTGCACATATAAATGGTTTTAGTAAATATAGTGCTCCTATTGTTATTATAAATGATAAAATTCTGTTTTTTACTAGTTTTACATTTACATAATACATTACTATTCCTAAAATAGATGCAAGTACTATTGTTGATATATAGATTCCTGTCATTCCACCTATGTTGTATATTGAATATATAAATACATCATATGCCCAATGTGGAAATGTATATTCTAGGTTTTCATGCCACGCAAACGGTTCTTGCATTGTTACACCATTTTCTAAGATGTATTCTCCTATTTTTATAGTGTAAAATGTATCATTTTGTAAAGTAATTGGTGTTATACTTATACAAAATATAATTATTAAAATTATTGCCATTGTGTTGAATCTAATTGATTTTTTTTTCTCTGGTTCCATCACTTTCTCCTATCTTTTATTTCAATATTTCAATTGCTCTTTGTAATTGTTCATCTTCTTCTGTTTCTATATTATCTTCTACTAATTCATCTGGCATTATACCTATATTATTTATTTCATTGCCATTTGGTGTTTTAAACTCTTCTATTGTAACTTTTAAAGCTCCATCAAAAAGTGGCATTACTTCTTGCATTACTCCTTTACCATATGTTGTTGTCCCTACTATTGTTGCTACTTCATTATCTTTTAATGCTGCTGTTACAATTTCTGTTGCACTTGCTGAATATTCATTAACTAAAATCACTATTTCCATATCTACTGGTTTTGTATTATTAGATTTTGTCAGTGTTACATTGTCAGCTTTATTGTATGAACGCATTATTATATCTCCTCGTTTAACAAATAGTTCTGCAAAATCTATAGCTTCTGTAACCACTCCTCCAGTATTATCTCGTAAATCTATAATTACTGAATTTATGCCTTGGTTTTGAAAATCTAATAAATATTGTTCTACATTATCTGCACAACCTTCATCAAAAGTTATAAGTTGGATATACCCTATATTGCCTTCTAAAATTTCTGTTTTACTATCTTGTATTTCTACCGTTCTTCTTTCTACTGTTTTATTTAGCGTTTCATTTTCTCTTAATATTTCTAATTTTACTGTTGTTCCTTCTTGCCCTTTTATTTTACTAGAAGCTGTATCTAAGTCCATTTCACTACAACTCTCGCCATTTATTGCTGTAATAATATCTCCCGCTTGTAAACCTGCTTCCTCTGCTGGCGAACCTACAATTGGACTTACTACTATGATATTACCTTCAACATCTTGTGACATATAAATTCCAATTCCTACATAATCTCCGGTAATACTAATTAATAATTCTTCATATTCTTCTTTTGTTAAATATTCTGAATAATCGTCTTTAAGCCCTGCTACATATCCTTTTATTGCTGTTTCTGTCATTGATTGTGTATCTATGTCTCCAATGTAGTATTTTTCTAATTCTTTTTTTACTGTTTCTAATTTTTTAGCTATAGTTTCAGTATCATCTGACAATCTTACAAAATAATTATACATTCCTATAGATGTAATCATAAAAGTTACTGTTGCTGTTACAAGAATTAACATTATAACTTTATAAATTTTTTCTTTTTTTGAACTTTCCATTTTTTGCCTCCTAATATCTACAAATCAGGCGAGCTATGCTCGCCTATGTCTTTAGTTAATATTATATTCATTTTCTTAAATAATATTATTGTAAGTATGGTAATGGATTTACACATCTACCATTTATTCTTACTTCAAAATGAAGGTGGTTTCCTGTTGAATTTCCTGTTGTTCCTACTGTTCCTATAACTTGTCCTTGCACAACACTTTCTCCTTCAAACACTCTTCTTGAATTTGGATACATATGTGCATATAATGTCATTGTTCCATCATGGTGGTCTATTACTATGTATTCACCATAGCTTCTGTAAGTTCCATTTGAATTTCTCAAAGCAGTTGATGTTACAACAGTTCCATCTTTTACAGCAACTATGCTTTTACCTGTTACATTTATGTTTATATCTACACCAGTATGCCCTGGATATGATGGATAATATCTTCTATTTATATTATATATATTTAATCCTGCTACTGGAAATATGTATCCTGCTTCACTTGGTTCTCCTGGTATTACTGGTGAACCACCATTATTTTCCATAGCAATTCTTT
Source organism: uncultured Clostridia bacterium (assembly GCA_944390405.1). GTDB lineage: Bacteria > Bacillota > Clostridia > TANB77 > CAG-508 > UMGS1781. Next base: position 47,439 of record CALXPS010000004.1, read on the forward strand.
CCAACTCTTCTTGTATTGCTTTTTTATCTCTTTCAAATTGTTCTAATTCTTCTTGTAGTGCTTTTTCTTCATCATTCAATTGATCAATATATGATTGTTTTACAGCTTGAGAACTTTTTAAAGAGTTTGCTGTATCTTCTTTACTTGCTTTTAAAGCTTCTATCTGTTCTTTACTTGTTTGTAGCATTTGTTTTGTTTCATTTATGCTATTTTTATTTTCTTCCATTTTTTCTAATAAATTTCTATCACTTTCTGCTATTTCTGATACTATGTAATATTTACTTATGAAGTCTGTTATACTCTTTGATGATAGTAAAACATCTAAATATGTAGTGTTCCCTGATTCATATAAAGCTAACAATCTTTGTTGTAATAGTACTTCTTGCTCATTATAGTCTTCTTCTGCTTGTTTTAATTGTGCCTCTGTTTCTGTTATTTGATTAGTTACATCTTCAATTTTAGTATCTAGATCTGCTATTTCATTTTCATAATCTGCTATTTCTGCATTTAGCGAACGTATTTGTTGCATCGCAGTTGATAGTTCTTCTTCTACATCATCTATATCGCTCTTTGTAGAATCTATTTTATCTTGGATATCATTTAAATCCGACTCTGTAACAGCTAGTACCCTCATAATATTTCCCGATAATGCTAATACTAAAATTATTGCAATAATTATAATACTTTTAATGATTTTTTTTAACATATAGTTTACCTTCCTTTTTCTTCTATTTATGTTTTTTATATTTATTTGTTATTTTCTTCACTTGTTTAGTACTATTAGTTATCAGTTCCTGATGAAGTTACATAAGGATACGGATCTATTGTTGTTCCATTTATTCTTATTTCAAAATGTAAGTGTGGACCTGTTGACCAACCTGTAGAACCTACTTTCATAATAGCATCTCCTCTTTTTACAACATCTCCAACTTGTGCTAGTATTTCTGATCCATGTGCATATAATGTTGTAACTCCTCCTCCGTGATCTATAATAACCATGTTGCCATATGAGTACGAATATGTTGCTTTTGTAACTATTCCATCATTTGCAGCTATTGCATAACTTCCCATCGGAGCACCTATATCCATTCCTGAATGATTACTAAATGTTTTTATTATTGGATGCACTCTCATACCATAAGGAGAAGTAATTGTATAATAGCCTGGTGCAGGCCATGCAAATGTTCCTCCTACATATTGGGTATCACTATTTTCTAGCACTGCAAGTAATATTTCTAATTCTACCAAGTCTAATTCTTCTTGATACATACTCATTTCTTCTTGTATTTGTTTTTCTTCATTTGTTAAATTATTTATATAACTATTTTTAACTATTTTTGAATTTTCTAGTGATATTGCTATTTTTTTCTGCTCATTTTTAATAAGTTTTAAATTTTCTTTGCTTTCATTTAAGCTTTGTTCTATTTGTTCTATTTGTTCTTTGTCTCTTTCAATACCATCTAGCAAATCTTTATCATATTGCATGAGCTCTGCTATTAAATAATAGTTTGTTATAAAGTCTAACATACTTTTAGAATTTAGTAAAACATCTAAATACCTTGTTGGTCCTTCTTCATATGCATATAGTAGACGTTCTTGTAAAACTTCTTTTTGATGTTCATAATCTACCTGTATTGTATCTAAATAATCTTCTGTTTCTTTTATTTGTTTTTCTATATTTTCTAGATTTTCAGATATTGTATTTATTTGTGTTTCGTACGAGTAAATTTCCTCATCTAATTTGTTGATAGCTTCTAAATTTTCTGTTAGCTCTATATTTATATTTTCTATGCTTTTGCCTGCTTCGTTTATTTTATTCTTTAGTTCAGCTCTTCTTTGTTCTAGTTCAGTAGCAGTAAGTCCTTTTACAATATTTAAACTTCCTATTATAAGCAAAGCCATAATTACAGCAAGGCATATTTTTTTTTTCACTTTTATTCCTTTCTAATTTTAAACGTCTAAATATTTTTTCATAGAAACTCTACTTCCTATAATTCCTATTCCTACGCCTAAAATAATATATACTATTAATATACTTGTAAACAATTCTTTAAATGGTACCATAGTTACTCCAATTTCTTGTATTGTTTGCGATTGAGCCATTTTTATTGCACTCCAATTATATAAAGCTCCAACTATTCCTAGAGAAATAATACTTGAAGTAATTCCTATTATTATACCTTCTATCATGAAAGGAGCTCTTATAAATCCATTGGTTGCACCCACATATTTCATAATTGATATTTCTTTTCTTCTTGCATGTACAGTTAATTTTATTGTGTTTGCAATAATGAATATTGATATAGCAATTAAAATTACTAAAATTACTCCTGTAATAATTCTAATCCATTTTCCTATGTTTGATAATGTATTTATTGTTTGGTTATTGCTTGTTATTCTTTTAAAATGTGGTAACTTTGCTATTTCTGATTGAACACTTTCATTTAAGTCCAAATCTTCTAATGTTACTACATATGAATATGAAAGAAAATCTGGTTCCATTCCATCTAATGCAGTTGTATATTCTCCTAGGTCTTCTTTTATTTCATTGTATGCATCTTGTTTGTTTCTGTATTTAACATCTGCAACACCATCTATTGCTAATATTTGGTCTTTTAATGCTATAACTTCTTCTTCTGGGGCATCTTCATGGAAAAATGCTCTTATTGCTTGTGCATCTTCTATATTTTCTACCATATGTGTTATGTTTCTTCCTATTGCAAAAAATAGTCCAAACATAAGCATTGTAACACACATTATTCCTAAACATGATATTGTTGATTTCTTATTTTTAAATACATTTCTAAATCCTTCACTTAGAAAATATCCTATTACACTATATTTCACTTGTTATACCCACCTTTTTTATCATCTCTTACAATAATACCTTTTTCTATTTCTATAACTCTTTTCTTCATTTTATCTACTATATCTTTTGCATGAGTTGCTATAACTACAGTTGTTCCTCTTAAGTTTATTTCATTTAATAGTGTCATTATATCCCAAGCTGTTTCTGGGTCTAAATTTCCTGTAGGCTCATCTGCAATTATCATAGATGGGTTATTAACTAGTGCTCTTGCTAAAGCTACTCTTTGTTGTTCCCCTCCAGATAATTCATCTGGGTATGCTTTTGCTTTACCACTTAGCCCTACTAATGATAGTACCATTGGTACTTGTCTTCTTATATGTCTTGGTGTAGCTTTTACAATATTCATTGCAAATGCAACATTGTCGTAAACTGTTTTATCTGATAAAAGTCTAAAATCTTGGAATACCACTCCCATACTTCTTCTTAAATATGGTATTCTTTTTGGTTTTAAAAATGTAGTATCTTTTCCATTTATTATTATAGTTCCACTAGTTGGTTCTTCTTCTTTTAGTATGAGTTTTATAAGTGTTGACTTTCCTGAGCCTGATTGTCCTACTAAAAATGCGAAATCGCCTTTATCTATCTTAAAGCTTGCTTCATGTACAGCTTCTGTTCCTGTAGTATAAGTCTTTGATACGTTTTTAAATTCAATCATCTTTTTCCCTCATTTTTTTATGATATTTTACCCTTTTATTATAATAATAAATTACAAAAAATGCAATAAAAAACAGATTTTTTTCAAAAATGTAATATAATTGTAATATTTAGTTTAATTAATTAAATTATTGTTCTATCATATTTCTTACATCATTTACCATTTGATCATGACTATTCATTTGTTCTTCACTTTTATTTACTACATCTTCTGCAGAATTAAATATTTTTCCATCTCCTACAAAACTTATAGTAACTCCTACAAGTATTATTAAAAGTATTACTGTGATTATTACTACTATTAAAGTAATTCCTTTGTTTCTATTCATTTACCTTTCCTCCAATCTGAAGTATGATATTTTCTGCTGTTAATCCATAATGTTTTAGTAGCTCTGTAGCTTTTCCAGATCTTCCAAACTCATCTTTTATTCCTATCCTTGTTAATTTACATGGATATTCTTGTATTAGAACTTCTGCTATTGCTGTTCCTAATCCATTAATAATACTGTGGTCTTCTATTGATATTAATTGTTTAGTTTCTTTTGCACATTTTATTATCATTTCTTTGTCTATTGGTTTTATTGTGTGAATATCAACTACTCTAATATGAATTCCTTGTTTTTCTAGCTTTTCTTTTGCTTTTATTGCTTCTGAAACTACTACACCAGTTGCAAATACTGTGGCATCTGTTCCATCACCTATTTGAATAGCTTTGCCTATTTCAAATTTTTCATTTTCTTTATATATAATTGGGGTTTCTAGTCTGCATAATCTTAAATATACTGGACCATTTATTTTTGATATTTCTTCAACTGCCCATCTTGTTTGTGTATCATCTGATGTACACATAACTGTCATGTTTGGCAATCCTCTCATCATGCCAATATCTTCTAGCATTTGATGTGTTGCCCCATCTTCTCCAACTGTTATTCCACTATGCGTTGCACATATTTTTACATTTAACTTTGGATAACATATGCTATTTCTTACTTGGTCATACGCTCTTCCGCTAGCAAACATAGCAAATGTGCTTACATATGGAATTTTTCCAAATGTAGATATTCCTGCTGCTGTTCCCATCATATCTTGTTCTGCTATTCCCATATCAAAGAATCTTTCTGGGAATTTCTTTGCAAATATAGATGTTTTTGTGGCTCCTGATAAATCAGCATCAAATACTACAATATTTTCGTTCTTTTCTCCTAATTCAGCTAGTTTTTCACCATAGCTTTGGCGTGTAGCAATTTTCTTATTTTCTTCCATTATAGCACACCTCCTAATTCTTTCATTGCTTGTTTATACTGTTCTTCGTTTGGTGCTTTTCCATGCCAACTTGCTTCATTTTCCATAAAAGATACTCCTTTACCCTTTATTGTATTTGCTATAATTGCTGTTGGCTTGCCTTTAACTTTTTTTGCTTGTTCAAATGCTGAAATTAATTCTTGTATATTATGTCCATCCACATTTATTGTTTCAAATCCGAAGCTTTTAAATTTTTCATCTATTGGATAAACACTCATCACTTCATTTACTTTTCCATCTATTTGTAAATTATTATTATCTATTATTAAGCATAAATTATCTAATTTATAATGTGAAGCTGTCATTGCTGCTTCCCATATTTGTCCTTCTTGTATTTCTCCATCTCCACAAATACAATAAACTCTTACTCCTTCGCTATCTTGTTTTGAGCCTAAAGCCATTCCATTTGCAATTGATAAACCTTGTCCTAATGAACCTGTTGAAGCATCTACTCCAGGAATATTTTTCATATCTGGATGTCCTTGTAAATTGCTATTAATATTTCTAAAGTTGCTTAGTTCATCCATATCAAAAAAACCCCTTAACGCCAAAGCACTATACAAAGCAGGTGCCGTATGCCCTTTTGATAAAACTAATCTATCTCTTCCTTTAGCCTTTGGATTTTTTTCATCAATATTCATTTGATTAAAATAAAGTACTGCAAGTATTTCTGCTATAGATAATGACCCACCAGGATGTCCTGATTTAGCACTATATACCGCTTTAATCACTCCCTGTCTAATTCTATTTGCATACTTTTGTAATTCATTTACATCTTTAATTTTCAAAACACTACTCTCTCCTTTTTATAATTATTTCAATCTAGTTTTATCATATTTTTTGTTCTTTGTAAATAGGTTTTTATTATCTATTCATATATTTTAAGGCGACCATAAGTCGCCTTATTTTTTTCACCATTTGTGTAATGGTATATAATGCAGTGTAAAATATAAAAATTACACTATTAAATTCTATTGTATCTGTTTTATCTCTTCAATACTCAAACCTGTTATTTTTTCTATTTTTTCTAATTTTATATTTTCTTGCAATAATTTTTTTGCTATTTCTATTTGATTTTGTTTTTTACCTTGTTCAATTCCTTGTTTTATTCCTTGTTTTATTCCTGCTTCTATGCCTTCTTTCTTTCCTTCTTCATATCCATGCTCTTTTGCATATGCCATTGCCGCCTGTTCATCTCTTATTGCTTTTTCTCTTAGTTCTGCTATTCTTCTTAACTTTTCATCTCCACTTACTTGCTCTAGTTCGTCTATTGCTTTTCTTATATGTTCATTCTCTCCCATTATTTGAACTACCTCCTCTTTATTTGGATTATCTAAGAACATCATCCATTGTCCTATCTTGTTTTTCTTGTCTCTCTCATATATTCTCTTTGCCTTTGGTAGTTCTATTATACTTATTTCTAGTCTATCTGTCAATACTTTCTTTCCACTTTCATCATCTCGTATTTGCCATTTTACTCCTAATTTCTCTATTCCCTTTAATGCCTCTATTTCATGGTCTAGTATTACTATACTTATTGTTTTCTTTAACTCTCCAAATATATCTCCTCTTTTTAATTGTCTTATGTAGTTGTCTGACCAGTAGTATAGTATTCTTTCATTTTCGTATTGTTGTGGTTGCAATTGTATTTCTACATTGCATTGCATTCCGTCCTTCTAGTTCTGCTCTTAAATCCATTATTCCTAATTTTTCTTTTACTTCTCTTGTGTTTACATATCTGTTTTTATCTGTTGTTACTACTTTTATTTTTTCTCCTAATACATCTGATATTAGTTCTCCCAGTAACTCCTTGTTTTCTTCTCTAAATAGTGCATGAAATACTACATCTATTTTTGGTTTTAATAGTTTCCCTTTCTTTTCTCCTTGTGCTATTTTTTCGTTTTTCTCCATAAATACCTCCTTTAAAACGGATTCTTTATGGCTAAAATCCGTTTCTTCCTTTAAATTTTAATCTTGTTTTTTGGATTTCTTTAGAATAAATCTCTTTTTTGAAATAAACCTTTTTAGATTTTATTAGAAAACATTTTCTAGATTTAATATTTTCTCTTTTTGGCTTATAGATTTTGCCAAGATTAATTGTGTTATTTATATCACATCTTTCTACCTATTGCAACAAAAATCGTTCGCCATTTTTCTACTTTTTTTGACAAACGATTTTTTATTCATTCTCTATTACACTCTATAACTCTACAGACAAAGCCTTCTGTCCTGATGCATGCAGGTGGATAATCACTAAACCTATCTTATATCATTAAATTCTCAGCTTGATTCATCTCCTGCTTTATATCTTTCTTATCCACCATATCTACTATTTTACTTTTCTGAACTATTATCTTTTTCCCTGTTTTAGTACTTTCTATTTCTATTTCTCCTTCTTTTACTTTATCTCCTAGTATAATAATATATGGAGTACCTAATACTTTGCAGTCTTTTATACTACTGCCTATACTTGTATCTTTTCTATCATCTAAAATTACTCCTATGCCTTTACTTAGCATTATTTGATATAATTCTTCGGCTTCTTGCACCTTTTTTGCACTATCTGGCTTAGGTATTATTTGCATAAAATATGGAGCTATATTGCATGGTAATGATATTCCTTCTGCTAATCCATTTTTATCTCTTATTACACTTCTTTCGTATATTGCTGCTAATGTTCTGCTTACACCTATTCCGTAGCATCCCATATAAAAAGGTTTTTCTTTTCCATTTGCATCTACATAATTTGCTCTCATATTTTCAGAGTAAGTTTTCCCTAATTGAAATATGTGCCCTAGTTCTATTGCCTTTCTTGGTTCAAGCTTTGTAATATCACCTATGCTATATTCTGATTTTAAATATTCTTTGTAATCTTCTCTTTCTAAAATTTCTGAATTTAATGCAATTCCAGTTGCCTCATCATATAATATTGTATCTTCTCCTATTTCCGATAAAACCATGAACTCCTCTGATTTTTTACCACCTATTGCCCCATTATCTGCCACTACTGGTACAACTGGTAGTCCTAATCGTTGGAATATGTTTAAATATCCTTGTTTAATTGTTTCATATGTTTCTAATAAACTTGTTTCATCTCTATTAAAGCTATATGCATCCATCATAGGAAAGCTTTTTCCTCTTAATAAATATCCTCTTGTTCTTAATTCATTTCTATACTTTTCTCCTATTTGAAAAAATGTTGTTGGCAAATCTTTATGAGATTTGATTTTTCTTTTTGCAAATTCTACTACTGCTTCTTCTGCCGTTGGTGCTAAGCAAAATTCACCCTTTCCTGTATTTATTGTAAGCATTGTTCCTGACTCTACATATTTGCTCCATCTTCCAGAACTTTCCCACATTTCTCTAGTTTGTAATGTTGGTAACTCTATTTCAGTACAACCACATTTTGTTAGCTCCTCTTTTATTATTGTTTCTATTTTTTGTTTTACTTTCAAAGGTACATTATTATACCCATATATTCCTGTTCCAAATTGCACGATTTGCCCAGATTGCAATAAAATATCTTGTGCTGGAAACATTTTGTCCACATTTTGTAAGCGTGTTTTTCCTATGCCCGCTTGTGATAATCTCATAAAATTTTCCTCCTTAAACCGTTTTTCATCTTGGTATGAATTTCACCATTGTTATATACTATAGCATATTTTATTTGCAGAATTTGTCGTTATGTGGAGTTGAAGAAAAAAATTTTAAGGAGGCTAATTTGGCCCCCTTATACTTGATAAAATTTTGTTCGTAGCCTAATCTGGACAAGTACGTTTAACTGATTTTTTGTCTTCCGAGAATCTTTCTATGTTTTTTACCAATAGACCATTGTCTATTTTTATTTCTTTAACTTCCATTCTTATTCACCTCCCGTTTTTAAATTACTTATATTGACTTTTCATATAAGTCTATTATATATTTGCGTAAAATTATTTTTGTTGGTATACACTGCATTTCATCTATTTTTTCAAAATCTCCTGTACTATTGAAATTCCTTGATGGACACCCTCCTGCACATACGTATTTTGCAAAACAATTTTCACATTTTGTATTTTTTGCTTTATCATCCACATATGAATCAAACTTAGCATTTAACCAGCTTTCTATATTTGTATCTTCTATTATAAATTTATTTGCCAATGGGTTGTCTTTGTTTTGTACACCTAAACATGATGAGAATACACCATCATATGTAACTGCTAATTTATTTTTGCCGTACTCCATCGCAAAACATATATGAAGGAGATAATGCATTCATAACTGTTGAAGATATTATTGATACATTTTTTTCTCTTGCATAATCAATTGCTTCTACCAATTTTTCACTATATTCTTCAGGACTTGGTCTTTCTAATATTTGTTCATTTTCTTTTGCTCTTCCTCCCATTGTTATTGGTTCAAAATGTATTATATTTACTCCTAATTTTTTTAAATAGTCTATTGTTTCTTTAAATTCAAATATCATTGGTCTAGTTATTGTCATTCTCACTATTACTGATACCTCTCTTGCGGTTAAATCTTTTATGGTTTGTTCTATTATATGTGATGTTCCTGTATTAGCTGGTGTAACTCTTTGTTTGTCTTGAAATTTAGGTAATCCATCCATTGATATTGTTACTGTAAAATTATTCTCTACTAAAATATTTTTTATATTTTCATTAAATACTCCATTACTGGTAATTCCAAACGATACTTTATATTCTTTTAATTCATGCCTTGCCTTTTCCATTGAATATTTTATTAATTCTGGATATAATGTAGGTTCTCCGCCAAAGAATGTTATAAATACTTCTTTCTTGTTTTTTACTTTTGCCAGTTTTCCTACAGCTTTTATTGCAGAATCTATATCTTCTTTTTTTATTATTTTTTTGCAAAAGTTTTTTTCTCCAACAAAGCAATATTTGCACCTTAAATTACAATCATTTGTTAATGAAATTACTAATTCTACATAGTCATTATAATCTCCTGGGCAACTTTTTGGTGTTCCTAACATGTTTTGTTCTTTTAAAAATTCTGTCATTTTTTCTTTGTTAAACTCATTTTTATTAATTGCAACAATTTTTCCATTATAATACGAAAAAATTATATATTTGCCTTTATGTTCTACTACTGGTAGTCCATCAAATATAAACTCTTCCATTTTCATTCCTCCCCCTATTTGTATATCATATTTGCAAATACTAATTATTATTCCTATTATTGCAAAAAAATCTGATAAAAATATTAAATAAGCTCCTGTTAAAAAGTCATATATGCACCATAGTAAACGGCTTATAATAGTTAGTTTCCTTATGTTTTTCATCTTATTATTTGTTATTGTGAATATAAAAATTAAATTGCAAAGTGTTGGGAAAATACTTATTAAATTTTCATATGTAATAATTCCTATTAATATTGTTAAAATGCTAAATAATATTACTTTGGGTTTTATATTTTTATTATTTGATATAGAAATTGTTTGAACAGCAATAACTAAACAGGTTATTCCGCCTGTTATTGCACCTATTAGAATAAAATTAACTGAAAAAAATAAATAAGATAGAGTGTATGTATATAATAGTTGTTTTTTTTCTTTTATTTGTGTTGATATAAATGTAATAATTGCAGCAATAAAGCCAAATGCATATGCAATGTAATTCATACTTATAAACCCTCTTTTATAAATTTTGTATGTTCATAAGCTTAATATAATTACATTGTATGCAACTTGGCTTCAATAAATGTTCTATACTACATAAATTAATACACATATTAATTGTAATAAACTTCCGAAGTACACATGCTAAGTGAAATACTGAATGCATCCATTTACGTTTTTTACCTATTCCATAAAATATTGCACCTATGCTGTAGATTATTCCACCTAGTAATAACAAAGTAAATCCAGCAGTTCCTAGTGCTGCTATAATAACATCAACTCTTACTATTATACACCATCCCATTACTAGATAGCATATCATTGAAAACTTTTTATATTTTTTTAAATCTATTGAATTTAATACTATTCCTAAAATTGCTAATCCCCATATTATTGCAAAAATTAGCCAAGCTATATTGTGGTCGTATTCTCTTAATGTACATAGTGTAAATGGTGTATAGGTTCCTGCTATTAACAAAAATATTGAGCAATGGTCTATTACTTGAAATACTTTTTTCGCTTTTACAGTTGGTTTTAGTCCATGATATATACTAGACATTGTATATAATAGCAATAATGTTATTCCATATACAATACTAGAAGCTATGCCGTATCCGTTTCCATGTATGCTTGAAAATATAACACCTAATACAATAGCTACTATTCCAAGCGAAGCCCCTACTATATGAGATACCATATTAAAAATTTCTTCGCCTTTTGTATAAGTAGGTAAAATTCTATCTGCTAACCTAGTTCTTTTCATATAAGCTATCATCCCTTTCTTAAAGTTGTTATCAAATTCTTTTGCTTTATCTTATGTCTAAATATTATTTTCTATAACTGTAACTTTTTTCCTCCTTTATTACACATTTAGTATTAACATTTTTTATATTCTATATTCAAAAGGCTATTTTTTGTGGTTCTTATTCAACCTAATTAAAAAGCTGGTGCAAAACAACTTTACAAATGTTTCGCCCCAACTATTGACATTGAACCATTGCATTATAAAAAACCTGAAATTGTTTAAATCACAACTCCAAGGTTTTTATATTGGTGGGCAGGGTTGCATCGATGTATTTTCAATGCTTTCAAGTGATTTTATACATATCTAATTTACTACATTTTATACGTTTTTTTACAATATTTAAGTTTAAAATTTATACAAGATATTTTAAAAATTACTTGTATTGCATTACTTATTGCATTACACATTTTAAAAGAAGCAGGTCAAAATCTGCTTCTTTGTATTATAATTATTACTCTGTATGTCCAATAACTTCTAAGTTTTCCGCATAAACTCTTAAAAATGGAACTGTAGTTTCATTTCCTAAAACAGCAGTATAAGTATAATTACCAAGAGATTCTCCTGTAAAAGAAATAATGTCGCCTTCCATTAAAATTTCACTAGGAGTACCTATAAGTGAAATCTGAATACGGTCTGTATAATAAGTATAATATTCACCAGTTTTAGTCATGTTAACATGATAAAGATGGTCTTCAACTACTTGAACTATTTCTCCAGTAATTTTATAAAAATTACCATTTAAAGTATTTGCTCCTTTATATAAACTTACATAGTCAATTGTTCTTGCACTTGATATTTGTTCAGAACTAGGTTTGTTTTTTAACAAATAATCATAATCAGTAGTAGATTTTCCATCTATATCAGGTTCAGTTGAGCTTGCTTTGATTAAAAATATTGCGACAATAATTATCACTATGATAAGTAGAAGTGAAATTAAACTAATTCCTTTTTGATTTTTCATATATTTTTCATCCCCTCTATAAATTATTCATTAATATAAAATAATTAATAAACATCCATATAGCATCAATAATTCCAATTATTAAAGAACATCGACCAAATCCTAATGCTTTATTTTCGTATTGCCATATTGCTTTATTCCAAGATTCATTATTTTCATTTGTTCCGATTGCTATTGCTCCAAAAACTATTGATAAAATTCCTAAAATAGGAAAAATAAAAATTGAAATTATGCCAAGTACATAACCAGCAATAGCTAATCCTTTATTGTTCTCTTGCATATAATTTCTTTTTGAATTATTTGAAATATATTTATTTTGAGATGTTATAGCTCCACAATGTGGACAACTCTTTGCTTGGTCTGAATACTCTTTTCCGCATTCACTACATATTATTAACATATCACACTACCCCTCTTTATGAATATTTTTACAATTATTTTATTGTGATTTTATACCCTGTATGGTCTTCATTAGTAAAAGTATATATTACATAGTCTAAGTTTTGCATCGCTGTAAAGGTAGCAGTATGTTTCCCATCAGTCAGAGTAACAATTTCCACACCACCTGATTCAAACACAGAAGCCTTAAAATTAACATTACTATCTTTAAACCATTTGCCACCTGCATTTTTCACATCTCTACCTAATGTGTTGAAGCTTGCTAAAGACAATGTTCCTGCTCCGCTGTATACTTCGCTTGTTGTAGCTGCCAATTTCAACTCATAATATTCAGTAGAAGGCATAGCACCCCATTCAAGATTTACTTTAGTCTTGCCTTGATTACTAAAAAAAATAACTATTGCAACAACAACTATCGCTATAATAATTATTAATGTTATTATGGTAATTCCTTTATCATTTTTCATTTGAATTTCCACCTCCTTTTATCTTCTGTGATATTCTGTCGAATTTTAGTATGTTATTTCTATTTTACAAAATATTATCATACAAATATAATAAAATCAATACTTTTGTCTAAAATGTAAACTATTAGTTTACGGCAAAATTTTTATTATTCCATTAAAATTATTTAATGAGGAGTTATTAGATGAAAAGAGTTTATTTTAGTAAAAATATTTATAATAATATTAGAAATAATATATAACAAAATATAGAAGAAAAAAGGGGATAACATCTTCTGACCTTGCAACAGCAATAGGAATTACTGACGAATATATGAGAAGGTTAGAAAGTGAAAAATCAAATTGCGGATTCTCTTTTGAAACACTTTATAAAATATCTGTTGCACTTGATGTTTCTATTGATATGTTAATAAAAAAATAAAAAACGATTAGGAATTATTTTATCTTAATCGTTTTTATAAAATCTATATTTATAATTTTTCTAATTGTAAAAACTTTCGATTTTTTTAAAAAAGTAATACAAGTTGTTTAATATGTTTTTGGCTATTTTAAACCGCTTCTGCTATTTTTTTCTTCTTTTACATCTAGTTCCTTTTTTTCTTTTAGCTTCGTTGGAATATCAAATAAAAATGTTATTCCGCTCTATATGTTCTTTATCATCTCCGAATTTTCCAATTTTGTCCGTAACATATCTACAATAATGTTAAAGGCTTTTAAATTTCCATTGAGGGCTTGTTGCACAACTGAACAAGATATAGCATTTTGAATACTAAAATCATCTTCAATACCTAAGTCAAGCATTTTGCTTTTTAGTTTTATATCTTTTAAATCCATTGTCATTAATTCTTCTAAGTTTTCTTTTATATATTTTTTCCTTTTTCTTGCTTTACCACTTGCTAGCCCTGCTTTTTTTGCAATTTCTCTTTGTTCACTCTTGGTTCGTTTATTTAATGGTTTTAAGTTTTGTTCATTCATGAATCCTCCCCCTTATATAAAATAATCGTTACTTACCGTTGCAATGCGTTACATATAACAGTAAGTAACGAAAAGTAACGGTAAATTGCTTTTAAGTATCTTTTTTAATTTTGCTAGAAAAGCTATTAACTGTCCTCATAGACATATGACTTTTACCATTCATAAAGTTAAATCTCGAAATATTAAGTCTACTGTCAAGTACGTCATTCGTTATTCTGGTAAACCTGCTATGGCTCAATCTCGTATTCTTAATTATGATGGCGAATATGTCACTTTTTGGTATGACAGGCACGAAGACAATCAAAGAGTTGAAGAAACTATCCATGCATATGATTTTATTAAAAGGCTTATTATCCATATTTATGATAAATATTTTAATGTAGTTAGATATTATGGGCTTTATGCTAAGAAACACATAAATTCTGATAAATTTATTCATATGCTTAAGCCTCATGTTGCTGAATTTAGAAAACAATTAAATAATTGGCGTTGTCGTATTGAATTATATTTTAAACATGACCCTTTACATTGTTCCTGTGGTCACACTTTTCACTTTGACTATCTTGTTCAAAAAGTGTATAATTCTTCTTGATTATATTTCTAGGGGGTATTATTTTGAATAGACCTAACAAAACTGAATTTATTTGTACAAAATGCAAAACTCATGAATTTATTCCTACTAATATTGTTTTGCAACTGGATGCGATGGATCCTGGGGATCCTTCATATCCTCCTATGTTCAATTGTGAAAAGTGTAATGGTTTAATGAAGCCTAAATATTTTGTTGGCTATACTGGTATTGTCTATACCTATGATGGCAATTAACTTGTTTCCATATTTTTTTCGCCTTTTCATTAAGGTTATTTTTGTTGCTCTTTTTTATTCTTTGTTCTATATCCAATTTTGCGATTTTTCCTATACAATAAAAAAACAACCTAAAACGCTTAATTCTCTAAGCAATTTAGGTTGTTCGTTTTTGGTGGACAGTTTTGTCCTTTATGCGAACCTCCGCTTCTTCAATGGTTGGCACTTTACTACTAAACTCTTTGTCTTGTGTGTTGAAAAATATTGTTATGTTGTCATCATATAAGTAGATTTTATTTATTAAAACATTTACAAGCATTTTTCTATATTTAATATTGTTTATATCTCCGCTTCTTATTTGTTTTAAGAAAAACCTAACTTGTGTTTCATCTAAGTCTAACTTTTTAGCTTTTTCTATTTGTATTTGATTTTCAATGTTTGTATGTTCTTCTTCGACTTTTACCATTCCTTCAAATATTGATTTTCTTACACTATCAATATCACATAACTTTAAACTATTGAATAAATTTTCTTTTTGTTTTTCATTTTCCTGTAAAAGTTTATTAAGTTTTTCTAATTTAGTAGTATCTCTTTCTTTATCTGCAAGTTCTACTACTGTTTTAGATATTTTATCTATATTTTCATCTGTTAATATATTTCTAGCCTCTTCTACTACTAAATTTTCTATATATTCTTTTTGAACATTCTTCTTATTACATAGTTTTTTTCTTGATTTATTACAAGAAAATGGAAAAAATAAATGAAGATTTTAATGTTCCCTATTATATATTTGAAGAGATAGTACAATATGTAGAAGAAAGCGCAAAAGGTAGAAGCCGTTGTATGAAATGGGAAAATATAAAAGCACTACTAGGACTGGCTAAAGTAAATAATAGACTAACACAAGAACAAGTGGATTTATTAATAAAAGAATTTTGTAGAGAAAATAATAAATAAACTATACATTAGAAAAATGTTTATGTTATAATAAGATAAACATTTAACAAAATATTACAAAAGAAAAAGGAGGTGAAAATCAAATGAAAAATCAAAAAGGAATATCACTAATAATAGTTTTAATTATAATAGTAGTATTATTAGCTGCAGTATTAATATTTAAGAGTATCTCTAAAAATGGTAATACAGAAAACACAAATAATAATTCTAGTACAGAAAGTAAAACTGAAAACAAGAAAAGTTCAGAAATAGTTGGTTCATGGGATAATGAAGGTTTTGTATATACATTTAATGCAGATGGTACTGTAACTCTTACAGGTAGAGGATTACATACACAAGAATTTACTTATAAAATAAAAGGCAACAAGATTTCTTTAACTAATGTTGAAAGCAATGCTACAATGGAACTAGAATACAGTATAAATGGCGATAAAATAACTTTGGGAACTACGGTATGGACAAAAGTTAAATAGTATTAAATAAAATTAAAGAAGTGGATATTGCATCTACTTCTTTTTCTATTTAAAAATAATGCAATAAGTAATGCAATGCAAGTAATTTTTAAAATATGTTGTATAAATAACTTAATATATTGTAAATATGTTAAATAAAAATAAAAACCTAGTATTTCTACTAGGTTTTTTCGTATCTATATAGGTATATATAATATAAAGCCACCTACATAGCATAGCGGAGTTCGTACAACTCCAGACTGGTGGGCAGGGATGGATTCGAACCATCGTACTCGTATGAGAACAGATTTACAGTCTGCCGCCTTTAGCCACTCGGCCACCTACCCATGATTAACTTATATAATAAAAAAATTTTGCGTTTGGTGCTCCCTCAAGGATTCGAACCTTGGACCCACCGGTTATGAGCCGGTTGCTCTGACCAACTGAGCTAAGGGAGCATTTCCTGAACGCAAGAATAATTATAAGATATTTTTTGACACTTGTCAATACTTTTTTTAATTTTTTATCAAAAAATCAGCCGACCAAAATTTTCATTGCCAATGCAACAGCTTTTTTTCTAAAAATGTTGTCTTCTATTTTATTTAAATACATAATGTATTTTATTGTTTCATACATTGAAGTTTTATATTCTGTTCCAATACTATAT